>JBOIBD010000132.1:0-7081 GCA_050739415.1 Gammaproteobacteria bacterium
CTTCGCGTCACTCCCTCCACACTGACTCTACGCCCCTTGCGACCTTCGCACTGGCGCAGACTGGTGCTACGCTCGCGGGGCTACCGCGGGCTCCTCGCCTCGGGCTTCGCCCTTCCCTGGCTCGTCAAGAGAATGGGTAGTAGCAAGACCATGTTTTAGTTGGCTTCGGATGTAGACGTACTGGTAAGCTGATTTTACGCCGCCAGCCACACAGTGCGACACGATTCAGGAGACGTGGATAAAAACCGTGCCGTGAATACAAAATCCTGCATCAGGATTGCCAATGCAATCCTGGTGCAGGAAAAAGACACACACAGTTTAGTGGAAGGACGCCAGGTTCACTTTCTTGTCGCCCAGTGCCTGTGCAACATCATAGAACGCCTGGTTGGTGATGGCGTGATAATTGGCGTCAAATGCCGCGCCGTACTTGGCATCGGTGTCGTCCATCACCTGCATGTGGATGCCATGCGACAAGGCATGATCAAACAAAAGGCCTGCCCAGAAAGTATTGTCTGGAGCTGTACCGGCACCTACCAGCGTCTTGGCTAGTTCCACGCCTGAAAGCGGGGCCGGAGCGGGCAGTTTGATGTGTTTTTCCTGCACGATTCTGAGCGTGTCATTCACGGCAAAATCAATGCCGCTGACCCAATCACCCACGCGCTTTTCACCATACTGCTTGGTCAGCTTGCCGACTTCCGCATTTACTGTGGCCGCGCCAAGCATGTGATTCAGGGCTGTCACCAATGAGAAATGCTCGGGTCCGCCACCTGCGACCACCAGTGCCACTGTCACGTTCAAGGCCGGTGCACTAGCGTAAACCGGTCCGCCAAAACGGTTGGTTTGCATGCTCATGCCGCTGTCCATGGACTGGCCGGCGGTTCCGGGCGTGGCCGCCAGGGCACCGCTCGTCGTAAACATACCCGCCGAGGCAAGTACCATGGCGCCGCTTAACAGGGCGGTTTTCCGAATCAAAAAGTTTCCAATGTACATAACTGTCTCCTGTGTTGAATTGGTTTGAAAACCCGTATCGGGATCAATCTCACCCTTGATACTCACAGGGACGAGTTTTGGATGCACTGCAACAGGAGATATGGCTGGGGCTGTAGTTTCAGGTACTGACGATGGACGCTACGTACACCACCGGCCCGGTGGGTTGACCCGTAGGTGAGCCGCCATAGGGTTCGACGGAAATGGCAAGACCTTTGGCGTTTGCGAGAGCCGCGATCACTTGCGTGCTCACGCTGGCGCTCGCCAGGCCTTCGCTATTCATGAGGCCCATGGCCACGGGCTTACCAGTGCCCGGCAGCATCCATAGCTCATAGGACTTGCCAGGTGGCGGAATGTTGTTGGCGAGTGCTTTCATGTCAATGCGCCGTATCTTCGGGTGCACGGTGATGAGCCACAATGGCTTGCCTTTAGCACTGGACATGACTGCCAGATAAGACGGTGTGGCGGGCTGGGTTGTCACCAGACCCCGACCGATGAAGATGCCTACCAACAGCATGATGACGGCGGCGGCAGCGACAGCACCGCTCCACAGACCCTTTCGCACCGGTGAACCCACCGGTTTTCTGCTGGCTTTGTCTTCAGCTTCGAGACGGGATTTCAGCCTCCACCACACGGCGTTGCGTGGTGCCATTGGTTTGAGGCTCCGATTCCAGGCAGTGAATTTTTCTTCCCACCCGACGACCTCGCTGCGCAGGCGCGCATCCTCAATCAACAGTCGTTCGAAACGTCGGCGCGCGCCACCACGAAGCAGCCCGAGTACATACTCGCCTGCCAGCAAATCGTGCAAATTTTGGTTGTCGTATTTCATGCCGCTTCCAGACACTGTTTCAATCCCTGCAAACCGCGTCGCACCCAGCTCTTAACAGTGCCGATGGGTGCATTCAGGGTGCTTGCAATTTCCTCTTGCGAGCAACCATCAAAATACGCAAGCTTGAGACTGTTGCGCTGGCCTTCATTCAATTCATCCAGGCAATGCCTGAGTGTCCGGGCTTCCGCGTGACTGATCAAATCATTTGACTCGGATTCGTCCGTGAATCCAGCCAGTGCCGCGTTTTCGTCCTCCTCATCCGATAGGTCCAGATGCACTTCCCGGTGCTCGCGCCGCAACATATCCAGCGCCCGGTAGCGGCAGATGGAAACCAGCCAGGTCATGGGCGCGCCTTTCTGAGCTGTGTAGCTCGAGGCATTCCGCCAGACGCTTAGAAACGCGTCCTGCAAGGCTTCTTCCGCCAGGTCCCGTCGTTTTAATATACGCATGAGGATGGCAAATAGTTGCGGGGAAGTGAGTTGATACAATTTCTGAAACGCAGGTTGCCGTCCCTGCGCGCAGCCGTGGAGCATGAGTGCGAGCCGTTGATTCTTGTCTTCGTTGGCTTCAGGGGTTGCAGGCATGGATTGTTCTCATTCGCCTTTCGAGGGACTGATCCCGGTACAGCCAGCCGGATTGTGGTCAAGTGTACCCAAGCGTGCACTCGCTGGAAACATCAGGAATGGGTGCGATGGCGTGCCTTTGCTTTGAGTGTGTGCTTTGAGTTTTTATCTTTCTTGGCCAACGTCTTATGCTTGTATTCGCATAAGTCGGCGATGATGCAGCGCCAACATTCCGGCGTGGGCGCCTTGCATACGTAACGGCCGTGCAGAATCAGCCAGTGGTGCGCATCATGCTTGTATTTGTCTGGCGTGAACTTCAGCAGCTTCTCTTCTACCTGGCGGACGTTCTTTCCCGGCGCCAGTCCGGTACGGTTCGACACGCGGAATACATGCGTATCCACCGCGATGGTGGGTTCGCCAAAGGCGATGTTGAGTACCAGGTTGGCGGTCTTGCGACCCACACCGGGCAGCGCCTCCAGGGATTCGCGATTGTCTGGCACTTCGCCATGATGCTTTTCCAGCAAGATGTGCGCTGCAGCGATGATATTTTTTGCCTTGGTATTGAACAGCCCGATGGTGCGGATGTACTGCTTCAGACGCGCTTCCCCCAATGCCAATATCGCTGCCGGTGTGTTGGCCACCGGGAATAACTGGGTGGTGACTTTTTTGACGCTTACATCGGTAGCCTGCGCGGAGAGTACAACCGATACCAGCAGTTCGTATGGCGTGCGGTGCGTCAGTTCCGTGGTGGGTCGGGGATTCGCACATTTGAGGCGCTTGAAAATCTCATCACGAGTTTTAGGATTCATGCTTGTTCGACTCCCGTGCACGTTGCGCGCGTTTGGCCTGCACGCGTGCCACGGCAGCGGCGATTTCGGCTTTGCGTTGCGCGATGATCTCCACATTTCTGGAAGTCTTTTGTTGCAGGCGTTCCTTCCGTTCCGTTTTTTCGCCAGCCAACCGTGTATTACGGCTGTGGTAACCGGCGCGAAAAAAATCCGCTCGCAGTCGCGCGTCAACCGGCACCTTTATGCCCTGCGTTGTGCCGCGTGCCGACTGCATCTGGATGCAGTCCACCGGGCAGGGTGGGATGCAAAGCTCGCAACCGGTGCACAGGGCCTCGATGACTGTATGCATCTTCTTGGCCGCGCCGACGATGGCGTCCACGGGACAGGCTTGTATGCACTTGGTGCAGCCGATGCAGACGGATTCTTCGATGAAAGCAACTACATCCGTCCGCGCTATGCCATTGGCTGGATTCAGAGCTTTCGGCTCGCGGCCAAGCAAGCCGGTCAGGGCCCGGATGGTCTCATCGCCACCCGGCGGGCACTGATTTATGTCCGCTTCATCGGTAGCAATCGCATCCGCATAGGCTCGACAATCTGGGTAACCACATCGCCGACATTGGGTCTGCGGCAGGATGGCATCAATTTGATCAGCGAGGAGGTTCATTTGTAAGGTGAAGGTGCAGTTTGACCGAAGGCAATCTCACAGTGAAACTCCTGAGTCCCGACGAATTGATGATTTAGACATAATCCTGTCATTTTCGCGGTCTTTGATTTCCTTTTTCGCGAGTGCCTTTTCGCTTGTGAAGCCGAACGAGGCGGGATGATAATGCAAGTCCGATGGAACTAGTATGGAAGGAACTGTCATGAACAATTTTCTTCGCGGATTGATAGTTTTGTCTTTCATCTTGATCTGCCTGCCTGCGCAAGCGGGGTTACTCGATCAGGTTACGCCTATAACAGAACCATCCGGGGTCTTTAGTGATCAATTTGGTTCAACCGTAGCTATTTCGAGCGACGGCGTCACGCTGCTGGCTGCGGCACCTGCCATAACCTGGCCTGCGGGTCTTAATTACAGCACCGGTATCGTGTATCCGATTCAATATATCAATGGTGTATGGTCAAACCCTCTAGGAGGGTTTGGTGAAGAACCAAGCTATTTAGATAGCTTTGGCACCAGCCTGGCTTTGTCAGCCGACGGCACCACGGCATACGCCGGGTTTAGTCCTCTTCCAAGCAATCCTGCATCAACAAGCCCGTTCGTTGCATATACCATACCTCTCGTTTCCCCAAGCTCTCTTTTTAATGAATTCACAGATCCAAGCGCGCAGCCTTTTTCCGCCTATGGCAATGCCGGGGCAATTTCAGGTGACGGCACGACCGTGCTCATCGGTGCTCCTGCCACACAGGTTGGTGCCATAAGTGCGGCAGGTGAGGCGTATATCTACAGTTTTAACGCGGGTACCGCAACTTGGGGCCCACCAACAACCATTCCCGATCCGGATGGTACGGCGGGTGACAATTTTGGCAGTAATGTGGCTCTATCCGCGGATGGTAAAAGCGCGCTAATCGGCACTTTTGCTGGTTCTGGCAAGGTGTACCTGTACATCAACATTGCAGGTACTTGGACCCAGGTGCAGACATTTACTGGCGTAAACCCCTCTTTTGATATTCAAGATACTTTGGCAATATCAGCAAACGGTCAGAAAATTATCTTCATCTCGAATACCCTCAATAGTGTGGCTGTCTACACTGAGACTGTGATTCCAACGACTTGGGTCGGCACAACTATCTCGCCAGCTGGCGTATTGCCTTACATGGTGGCCATGTCTGCCGATGGTAACGCCGTTGTCATTGGTGGTACTTCGGATGTTGCTGGTGGTCCTGGCGCTGCATTACTCTACACAGTAAGTGGCGGTATCTGGAGTCTAAGCAATACCTTCACAGACCCAGCGCCTGACCCGAGTAGTTTCACTGGGTTTGGCAGTAATGGAGTAGCGATTTCTGCGGATAAGGAAACCGTGGTCGTCGGTGCTGGTAACGCCACAGTTAGTGGACATGTAGGCTCTGGATTGGTTTATGCATATCAATCCTCCGCCGACCTAAGTCTTGCGATGACGGCCTCGCCGGCAATTGTCAGTCTCGGCCAGCAAGTGACATTGAATGCAACCGTGACCAACACCGACCTACAAGCGACGGCTTACAATGTGAGTCTCACCGACATACTGCCCGCAGGGCTCACCTATTTGGGTGCCAGCGCAGCCGGCGGCAGTTGCAGCGTGAGTGGCCAGACAGTGAGCTGTACGCTGGCAAGTCTTGCTCCGGGCGCCGTCTGGCAGCCTGCCATAACCATAAAAGTCGCTACGGCTGGGACCTACAGCGATACCGCGAGCATCACCAGTAATCAACCGGATCCGAATACCGCCAACGACAGCGCCAGCGTCACGATCAGCATGTTGCCTCCGACTGTCAGCGATGGCAGCGTGACTACAGTTGAGAACTCAGCCGTCAGCGGCGCCCTTACTGGGGCCAATCCCTGTAACTGCGGTACACCGGTATTCAGCGTGGTTACGGTACCGAGCCACGGCACTGTGACGATAACCAACACGACCATTGGTGCATTCACCTATACACCGACTGCGGGTTATTACGGCAGTGACACCTTTACTTTCCAGCAGGCCAACGGACTGGACACCTCCGGTACGGCCACCGAGAGTGTTACTGTCAATGCCTTGCCACCAACCACGAGCAGCGGCAGCGTGACTACAGTTGAAAACACGGCTGTCACTAATACCTTGAGCGGCAGTAATCCCTGCAGTTGTGGCGCACCAGTGTTCAGTGTTGTGGCGCCACCCAGCCACGGCGCTGTGACGATTACTAATGCGAACACGGGTGCGTTCACGTACACACCGACTATGGGCTATAGCGGGAATGACAGTTTCAGCTTCAAGTTGAGCAACGGAATAAGTACATCCGGAACTGCAACCGAAAGTATCACCGTTAACTCTGGTGGTGGTGGTGGTGGCGGCGGCGGTAGCGTGGATTTCTTTGCGCTCGGCCTACTGGGCGCATTGCTGACATTTGTCCAACGCCGCCGGACACGACGCTGATATCTTTATAAATGAATAGAAAATGGGCGCCGCGAGGCGCCCATTTTATGTCAGCCCACAACGCTGTTTATTTAACCCGCATACCCGGTTGCGCTCCAGCGTGCGGTTCCAACAGCCAGAGATCCTTGCCGCCAGGGCCGGCGGCCAGCACCATGCCTTCGGAGACACCGAATTTCATCTTGCGTGATGCGAGGTTCGCGACCATGATCGTGAGCTTGCCTTCGAGCTGTTCCGGCGTATAGGCGGACTTGATACCGGCGAACACGTTGCGGGTCTCGCCGCCCAGATCCAGCGTCAGGCGTAGGAGCTTGTCGGCGCCGTCAATATGCTCGGCCTTGACGATGCGCGCTATGCGTAGATCCAGCTTGGCGAAATCGTCATAGCTGATTTCCGGGAAGATGGGTTCCATGTTGGTTGCGACCCTCTGTTTTACGGCCTCGAGATTTTCTTTGGATGCTTCTACCAAGGCTTTTACCTTAGCAGGATCAACGCGTGTCATAAGTGGCTTGTATTCACGAATAGGCTTTCTCGGGTACTTATTAATATTTTCCCAAGTAAGTATGCCCTCTGCATTTAGAAATTTGGCTGCTTCGTCGGCAAATGCAGGAAGCACCGGTGCTAGGTAAATACTCAAGATACGGAAAGCGTTAACGCCAGCGCTGCAGATGCGGTGAAGCAGTTCTTTCTGTTCCGGTCTTTTCACCAATTCCCATGGTTTGTATTTATCTATGAATTGGTTAGTCTCATCAGCCAGCTGCATTATTTCTCGAATCGCAGCGGCATATTCACGATTCTGGTATGCAACGC
>JBOIBD010000133.1:0-7039 GCA_050739415.1 Gammaproteobacteria bacterium
GGTCCGTCAGGCGCCGGCAAAAGCACGCTCCTGAAACTCCTGGCGCTCATCGAGCGGCCAAGCCGCGGGCAAATCATCATCAACGGCCAGAATCTGGGCGGGATCCGCCGACGCCAGATCCCGCATTACCGCCGCCAGGTGGGTGTGATTTTCCAGGACCACAAACTGCTACACGACCGGCCGGTGTTCGACAACGTGGCGCTGCCACTCATCATCGCCGGCGTACCTCCACAGGAAATCCCCAGGCGTGTGGGCGCGGCACTGGAACTTGTGGGGCTGCTGCATAAGGAACGCGCTCTGCCCGTGACGCTCTCCACTGGTGAGCAGCAGCGCGTAGGTATCGCCCGTGCCGTCATCAGCCGCCCACCGATCCTCATCGCCGACGAACCAACTGGCAACCTGGATCCGGAATTGTCCTTCGAGGTGATGCACTTGTTCCAACGTCTGAACCAGGTCGGCATCACCGTGCTAGTGGCGAGTCACGACCACAATCTCATCCGGCGTCTCGGTCAACGCTACTTGAGCTTGCGCGCTGGGCGTATGGTGCCGCCCGAATTGCAGGGGGATGTGCATGCCAGCGCGTGACGACAGTGCACACGGCGCACAACTGAACCGGCGTACATTGCGCCAGCGACTCAGTGCATATTTTCTGCACCACCGAGAAATGCTGCTGGCGGGATTTACACGCCTGCACCGCCATCCGCTGGCCACCTTCATGACCGTGGCGGTCATCGGCATCGCACTCGCGTTGCCGACCGGTACGTTGGTGTTGGTAAAAAATGCCAGAAGCGTGAGTGGCAATTGGCAGGGCGCCGCGCGCATTTCGCTGTTTCTTAAAACCTCTGTGAGCGACAACGCGGTGCAGCAATTGGCCGCTACCGTGCGTGCACACGCAGGTGTGGCCTCCGTACAGATCATCACCGCTAATCAATCTCTGGCGGATTTTCAGCAGCGTTCTGGTTTCGGCGATGCTTTGAGTTTGTTGGGCAGCAACCCATTGCCAGCGGTTCTGGTGATAACTCCGGCTGACGATTACACCACTCCGGCGGCGGCGCAGCAGTTGAGCCAGGCATTCAGTGCACTCCCGCAGGTGGACCAGGTGCGCATGGATATCCAGTGGTTGAAGCGTCTGCAAGCCATACTGGAGATATTGCATCGTGCCGTCATCATCATCGCCTTGTTGCTCGCCATCGCCGTGGTGCTCATCGTGGGCAACACCATACGTCTGGAAATCGAAAACCGCCGTGCGGAAATCGAGGTGAGCAAGCTCTTGGGCGCCACCGACCGTTTCATCCGGAGACCGTTCCTGTATCACGGTGCTTGGTACGGTCTAACAGGTGGGGTGCTGGCCTGGGTTCTGGTAGTGATCGCCTTGATGCTCGTAGCTGGACCCATAGGGCGTCTGGCGAGCCTCTACGATAGCCAATTCAGCCTGCAAGGCTTGGACTTTGAGGGCACCGTCGGGCTCCTCATCTGCGGCATCGTGCTGGGCTGGTTGGGTTCCTGGCTGGCGGTGGCACGCCACCTGCGGGCCATCGAGCCGACATGATAAGTTATTGAAAACAAGAAGTTTAATATCTCTTTTGGACACGGAACGTTTGAAGGAATTGGCACTCTAACACCTGGAGTGCTAATATCATTCATGCTCATTCAAGGAGGCTTTCATGACTCATACCACCCTGATGCCCCGCTCTCAGCAACTGATCCTGGCCGGCCCGACCGGCAGCTTGGATGCCTATATCCAGGCTGTAAGCACCGTGCCGGTACTGAGCGCATCCGAAGAACACGCATTGGCGGTACGTTTCCGGGACCAGGAGGATCTGGACGCTGCGCGCGAGCTGGTGCTGCACCACCTACGTTTCGTAGTGCACGTTGCCCGCGGCTATCTAGGCTACGGCCTGCCGCTCGCAGATCTCATCCAGGAAGGCAATATTGGCCTCATGAAGGCGGTCAAACGGTTCGATCCGGAAGTGGGCGTGCGTCTGGTTTCATTCGCGGTGCACTGGATCAAGGCCGAGATGCATGAGTTCATCCTCAAGAATTGGCGCATCGTCAAAGTAGCCACCACTAAATCGCAGCGCAAGCTGTTCTTCAATCTGCGCAGTTCCAAGAAACGCCTCGGCTGGATGAACCGGGCCGAAGTGGAAACTATCGCCCGGGAATTGAAAGTATCTCCCGAAGATGTAATGGAGATGGAATCCCGTCTCTCCGGTCATGACATCACCTTCGATATCACGCCTGAAACCGAGGACGAGGATAGTCACAGTGTGGCACCGGCCGCCTATCTGGCGGCGGACAACAATGCCGATCCAGCACAGGTGCTGGAGCGCACAGATTCAGAAACCAAGAACGAGGCGCAACTGCGGCGCGCGCTCGTCAAGCTCGACGACCGTAGCCGTCACATCATGCAGCGTCGTTGGCTGGATGAACAAAAGGCTACTCTGCAAGAACTGGCGGATCACTACGGGGTATCAGCTGAACGCATTCGCCAAATCGAGAACAACGCTATCAAGAGACTCAGTGTATTCATGGCCTGATTACTCAGTGCGCAAAGACCATCATTAAAACCCGGTAACCTGCCGGGTTTTTTATTGCCTTTAGGCAAACATCAGGCAGAATACGGATAGACATTCGGGTGCTTTAATTATGGCCTCTCGGGAAAATCAAACCGGCCAATGGAGCCGGTCGCTGCGACTGATCCACTTGCTATTGGCCATCGGCGTCACGGCGCAGTTGTTCATCGGCAGCTTTATGCATAGCCCCCACCCGGGCCATCCGGACACACTCGGATTTGAAATCCATGAAATTCTCGGTGCCACAATCCTGGTACTCATCATTCTGCACTGGTTGTGGTCATTAACCCATCCCAATGAGGGATTGCGTCACTTGTTTCCCTGGACACGCGCCGGGATGCTTAATGTAGGCAAAGAATTATGGCAAGGCATTCGCTACCAGCGACTCCCGCCCGGTGGACCGGGAAAAGATGGCGGTCTGGCGGGTTTCATTCATGGCCTGGGATTACTGGCCATCACCGCGATGGTGATCACCGGCGCAACATTTTATTTCTCACGTATGGGTGGCGCCGGCAAGAGCACCCTGGAAATCATCGAAGACATCCACGACACCTTCGCCGTCATCGCCTGGATCTACTGGGGCGGCCATTTAGCTGCGGCAGTGCTCCACAGCCTACTGGGTCGGCCGGTCCTCAAACGCATGTTCCGTTTGGGAAATTAGCGGCCTTCCGGATATTCCGTTCGTGCTGAGCCCGTTGAAGCATGCACGGAATCTTTACAGCTGCTCTGTCCCCTCACCTTCATCCACTTTCACCCAATACCCACCATGGCGTGAGATTTCGATCTTCACCTTGACGTGGGTTTTGGAGTCGAACATGTATGTGATCCTGGTCTTGTATTTCTTACCAGCGTGCACACTTTCAGCATATTCGACGCGGATATTGCCGTTTATGGTCATCGTGGACACAAAAGGCTCAGCACCGGTCTTGCCATCATTGAACAATTCGTAGTGCCAGAAGCTGTGATCCTGTTGGTTGTAGGTATCCACCACGAGTGTTTTTATGATTGTACCGGACCAATCATTGGTGAAGCTGCACACCATGAAAACCCGGTTTTCAGACCAGCCGCAGTCCTCGTTCCAAGTCCATTTACCAGCCTTGCCGAAGGGTGTATTCAGGGTTTCGCCGTGAAACACCCAGCGGCCGGCGGAGATATCCAGCTTTTGCAACTCGTTAGAAAGCGGCTGGGTATGTGCTGCCAGTGTCGGCCCCGCAACAATAATCGCGGCGAATATTGCCAAGTGTGAAATGCGCTTCATATTATCTCCTTGAGCTGGCAGAGTCTGTGACCGGATAATCGATTGATAGACAGAGGTTCAAATCGACAACCTATAGTTAAGCTGAGCATACACTCAGGGCTTGCGCGGCGTGGCATCGGCCGCCACCCCGTCCCGTACAAGTGGTGCTGGTTCAGCCGGACAATGGAACTTACCAGTTCATCAGTCATGAAATCCCCAGCCGTTTGAGCGGCGCCTCACTATACGAGTCCCAGCTGGGGTGAACAACCCAGCATCTGGAGTCAGGGAATTATGCCGCGCCGCCCCAGGATAGGGGGGATCAGCCGTGAATTGTATGCATGACCAGTGGCACGTAATGATCCACCAGCAACAAGATAAAGAGCGCAGTGAGATAGATGATGGAATATGCAAAAGTGCGCATCGGCAGACTGGGTTCACGGCTGAAACGCAGACCGATGGCATAAGCGAGAAAAATACCGCCAAGAATCAGGGCGCCGATGAGATATAGCAAGCCGCTCATACCGATGAAATACGGCAGCACGCTCGCCATCACCAATAGCACGGTGTACAGAATGATCTGCAATACCGTGTAAGGGACGCCATGCGTCACCGGCAGCATGGGGATGTTAACCTTGGCGTAGTCCTCACGCCTGTGGATAGCTAGCGCCCAGAAATGCGGCGGGGTCCACAGAAAGATGATCAAACACAAGAGCAATGCGCCCGGCGCCACCTGATCAGTCACGGCCACCCAGCCACACACTGGCGGTGCGGCCCCCGCCAAGCCGCCGATCACGATGTTCTGCGGCGAAGCACGTTTAAGGAATCCCGTATAGATGATGGCGTAGCCGATCATGGAGACAAATGTCAGCACCGCCGTCAGCCAGTTGGTGAAAATCAACAGGACGGCCATAGACAGCACGCAAAGGACCGAAGCATAGGCAATCACCTGGCGTTCGGTGACATGGTGCAGCGGCAGTGGGCGGTGGCGGGTACGGAACATGGTGGCGTCCGCGCGCCGGTCGAGCAGTTGATTGATAGCCGCGGCACAGGATGCAGCCAGACCGATGCCGATGGTACCAGCAATGAACTGCTGCAGCGGTACCGCTCCGGGAACCGCGAGAAACATACCCACGATCGCGGTGAACACGATCAACACCACGATGCGCGGCTTGCCCAGCTCGTAGTAATCCCGCCAGGTCGCGTGTGCGATGTTTGCTGATGCGGCTTCGTGTATTTGGGAATTCATGATCAATATTTAAAGTTAGTCGTGGTGGGTTCCCGCAGTGCTCTGCATTCCAGTTTCGCGCTGTGGTCCAAAGCGGTCAGTATTAACCCGCCGAACCCAAGCTGCCCAATTCAGCGCAACAATCGTTGCCAGTAGCAAGGCCGCGACGCCAGTATGTGCGTCGGTCAGCGCCAGCGGCAACGCCAAGTGCACCATACTGATGCCGATGGCAGCTTGGCAAATCACCAACACGCCGGCGAGTGCGCCCAGCCATTTGAGCGCGGGTTTGCGACCTTTGAACAGACATAGCAGGCCGGTGGTAATCACGGTGATGAAGGTTACGAGCGCGCCCAGCCGATGTGTGACATGAATTGCGACCCGCGCTGGATCGCTGAGGATTCCGCCCTGATAATCGGGGCCAAGACCATGCCAGGAGAACGCATCACGAAAATCCATGGGTGGCCACCATTGCGCCTGGCAGGTGGGGAAATCCGGACAGGCGATACCGGCGTAGTTGCTGCTGGTCCAACCGCCGAGCGCAATCTGGCACACCAGTATCACCAACGTGATAGACGCAGCCCAGCGCAAGACCGTACCGGCGCCGTCTGCGTCGCGCAACCAGCCGCCAGCCTGCAACACTAGCAGCACGAGTAGTGCAAACGTGAGATAACCGCCCAGCAGATGGCCCATGACCACGGGCGGGAACAGCAGCAAGGTCACAGTCCACATGCCAAGTAGCGCTTGGAAAATGACTGTCAGTAACGTTAGCGTCGGCAACATCACCGGATACCGACCCTTGGATCGCCGCCACCAGGCTGCGACTGCAAGCATCAGGATCAGCACCGCGAGACTGCCGGCGAAATAGCGGTGGATCATTTCCTTCCAGGCGCGCGCACTTTGCAGTGGCCGGTTGAGGTAGCGCGCGTCCGCTTGCGCGACAGCTTGATGCGACTCTGGCACGGTCATGTGGCCATAACAGCCTGGCCAATCGGGGCAGCCTAGCCCAGCTTGCGAGAGCCGTACATACGCACCCAACACGATTACGCCGAGCGCGAGCAGCGCTGCAAGCATGGCCAGATACAGATACCAGTTGCGCGCCACGCTCTACATGCCTCCGTTCTGGCCCAGAAGATGCTGGAGATCCTTGAGCAACCCTTCCGGATTGCCGGAGATGGGATAACGCATGATGTAAAAACCTTTTGGGTCCACGAGATAAATGTACTTGCCCACATCCGGCGCAGTTTTGCCGCCGGCACTGAACTGTTGAATGAATTTTTGTCCAGCGGGACTGGATACGTCCGCCACCATGAGGCCGGGCTGCTCGCGCAACAGCTTGGCCGGATTCCCAGGCGCCCCTTCGACCAGATACAGGCGCTGCGCAGATTCGATCTTCTCTCCCAGGGCCACGCGGGTCTGGCGCGTCAGAATCAGGGCTTCCTCGCAATCGGCATTGCAAGACGCAGTACTTATATACACCAACGTGAAACGGCCTTTGAGGAAACCCGGCACGAGCGCACCACCCGCGAGCGGCAATGGCAGTCTGGCCATATTGAGCTCGCGTGGCGGCGTAATGAACTCGCCGTGTTGGTTGGTGCCGAAGTGCAGGCTGTTTATATTTAGATACAGAATCCAGGCGGCCAGCGGTGGGATTACAAAGACCGCAAACAGTATCGCGATCATAATCCAGGTTTTCTTGCGGCGCGCCGGCGGCGTTTGTTCAACTGTCTCGGTCATGTTTGATCCGTTTGGTGTTCACGACAATCCAGATAATGAGAAGCGCTAGCGCCAGCGCGAACCATTGCAGCGCATAGGCATCGTGCCGTACAGGTGGGAAACCGATGTTCGGTTTCCAGTCACGCACGAAGCCGTCCGTCTGATTCGCGTCCAACAGCAGTACCGGTTTGAGCAGTTGGCTGCCATACAGTTCCGCCAGGGTCTGATAACGCGGATACAAAATCAGTTTAGGCCACCCAGCTGGCACAATGGTCTTGCCCAAGCGTATGC
>JBOIBD010000134.1:0-6953 GCA_050739415.1 Gammaproteobacteria bacterium
TGCCGATGTGAACGGTGACAACAAGCCAGACGTGTTGGTGGCCACCAACGATGGCGGCGCTGTGGACGTTCTGCTCGGCGTTGGCGACGGCACGTTGCAAAAACCGCTCGCGTATGCAATTGGTGCGGGCGCGTACGCGCTGGCCGTAACCGATGTAAACCAGGATGGTTGGCCTGACATTCTGGTACCGAATATCAATACCAATCTGGTGACGGTGCTGCTGCACCTCAATCCGGCGCCGACTGTAGCCACGCTCAACCTGTCGGTGAAGGAGAACGGTGTCGCGAGCGACACGCTCAGCGCCACCGATGCCTACGGCTTGCCGCTGACCTACAGCCTCGTGAACAATTCAGCCCACGGCATGCTGTCCAACTTTAGTGCCAGCACCGGCGCCTTCACCTACACACCGGCAACCAATTACCTCGGCAGTGATGGCTTCAAGTGGCAGGTGAGCAATAGCCACCACGCCACGGCGACAGCCATGACCAATATCACCGTCAGTAATACTCCTCCACCTGTAGCCAGCAACGGCAGTATCACGGCGCAGGAAAATACCGCGGCCAATGGAACACTATCGGCGAGCGGCAGCGGGACACTCACCTTCGCCATCACTACCAACCCGGCTCGTGGCACCGTGAAACTAACTGATGCGGCCACCGGCGCATTCACCTACACACCGGCCTCGGGCTTCACTGGATCAGACAGCTTTACCTTCACGGCGGCTAACACAGGCGGCATGTCAAACGCCGCCACCGAAAACATAACGGTAACAGCACCGGCCGCGGCTCCCACCGCGATCAATGGCAGCGTGACCACCAGCGAGGGCGCCACGGTAAACGGTAATCTTTCCGCGACCGGCAGCGGGACACTCACCTATGCGGCTGCCACTCAGCCGTCACACGGGACCTTGACCGTGACCGCTGGCACCGGCGCGTTCACCTACACGCCCTCCTCGGGTTTCTCGGGGTCAGACAGCTTTACCTTCACGGCCACCAACGCTGGCGGCACCTCCAACCCCGCGACCGAAAGCATCACGGTCTCCGCATCCAGCAGCGGCCCCGGCGGCGGCAGTTCCAGCTCATCCGGCAAATCCGGCGGCGGTGCGTTGGGATTCCTGAGCCTGGGATTGCTGGGGATCGGTTTGGGCTGGCGGCGCCGACGTTCAGCAAATTATGGCAAGCGTTGAACTCAAAATAATCAATTATCACGAAACAGATTGCGGAAGGACAAACCGATGAACGGTCTCAACTTTTCACCCTGGCACTACCTTGGCGTCGGATTTTTCTTCGTGGCGGTAATTCCGTTCATCACCTGGCACATATCAAACATACCTAACCAGACGCCAAGCTTGCAGGTTTTTGACTCCGACCCATCCTGCACCAAATCCAATCTGCTTGCCGCGGACACCGCGCAGTCAGGTGCCTGCACAGTCATATCAGCGCTGGTTGCAAATAAACGGGTGATGACTATTTATCGAAGTCGCACCAGCCCGCATCACCAATACTTGATCACCGTCAACACGGCGAGTGCGGACAATCCGACATTTCAGATTGTCGGCTCCAATGTCCTGTCGTATGTGAGTGTGGGTCAACCGCTCTACGTCACGCTATTCCAGCGGCAGATCGTCATGGCTTTGATCAACGGTCAAGCAGTCGAAACTGTCAACGACCCGGACAATACCGCCAGCACCAATCGCTTCCGCAAAATAGTTACCGGAATTTCCATCTTGATCGGCATAATCCTGTGGGCCCTTGCATTAAAAATGCTGTTTCTGACACCGTCTGTACCCTCCGAACCGACATGAATCAGCACTTCAAGCAGAAACTGCGGTGGATAATCCGGCGTCCATGGGACCCACACTTCAGTAATACCGACACGGATTATTTTCCTCGCTTCAGACTGACCAAACCCAAGTTGGGTCTATTCATTGGTCATGCAGCGTGTCTCCCCGGTGGTGCGGTCGAGTTTTCGAGTTTGGGATTCTGGCAATGGGTTGAAGATCGCGGCGCCGGCGCAGACCCTTAATGCTACGACACGTAATACTTACACTGCGCTGACGGCAGGATCATCCATGTTTTGCTATTCGGAAGAACACCATGATTGGAATCAAACACGCACACAGGGTCTTGTCGTTGTGTCGCTACGCTGTGTACGTCACAGTGATCGCCTTGCTGAGTAACCCGGCATTCGCTGCTGTCCTCAGCAGCCCGCCCACTGCGCTCTCTATTAACGGCCTGCCGCAAGGCGGCCTGCTTGGCTGGTCGCTGGCACTATCAGCGAACGGACAAGTCGCCGCCGGCGGGGCGCCCGCCACCAATCGCTCCGGCACCAGCGGCACGGATTACACCGGCGCAGCATATGTGTATACCCAGGCGAACGGTGTTTGGAGCGCCCCGATCACACTATCAACGACAGGGATTGCGGTCGGTGGCCAGATTGGCAATGCCGTGGCGGTATCTGCCAATGGCACACAAGTGATCGTGGGTGCACCGAATCTCAATAGTTACACCGGCGCGGTGTATGTGTACACCGAGACTAACGGCAGTTGGGCCAATACACCGACGCGCACCGCACTGACATTACCCACGGGCGTCACTACCGGCTACAGTTTCGGTTTTGGCCTCGCGGTATCGTCAGACGGGCAAACGCTGATTGTTGGCGCACAGGGCGCAGCCTCCGGTCAGGGGACTCTATACGTGTACACACTCAGCGGCACCACCTGGGGAAGCCCGGTCGCCTTGCCCGTGACCGGTATCGCGAGTAACGCCCATGTGGGTGGGAATATCGCGGTATCGGCGGATGGCAGCGTGGTCGTTGCGGGTGGCCCAAACGCAAACAGCACGGCGGGTTCCGCCTATGTCTGGACCAAAAGCGGGGGCACCTGGAGTAATCCGGTGGCACTGATACGGCCCTCTACAAACGGGTCCAGCGGGAGTTTCGGCACCGGTGTCGGAATCTCTGGCGATGGCACGGTTGCGATTATCGGTGCCCCTGGCGCCAACAACTCCTACGGTGCGGCCTATGTGTATACGCAAACCGGCGGCGCCTGGAGTGCAACTCCGATGATGATCAGCGTAAATGTTTCAGAAACCGGCTTTGGAAATTCTGTTGCACTTTCGCCGGACGGGAAGTCCGCTTTCATCGGCGCGCCGTCGGGTAATACCGGGCAGATCGATACCTCTACCTATAACGGCAGCAGTTGGAGCACACCCATTGGGCTGTCCACCACCAACGTACCCTATGGCTCCCAAATAGGAACGGTCCTGGCGCAGGCCGATAACGGACAGGAATTGCTCACCAGCGGTGAGTCGGCCAATGCCGAGAGCGGCGGATTATGGGTATACACCTCGCCGACCACCATCACGCTCGCGAATTCACCCAGCGCCACGGCGATTAAACCGGGCTCCACGCTCACGTTCAACCTGACTCTGACCAATGCGGATCAGCCATCGGGGAGCTTACCGGCGGCAACGCTGAACAACGTGGTACTCACCGATACGCTACCTGCCGGCACCACCTATGTATCGAGTAACGCCGCCAACGGCACCTGCAGCAATTCCGGGAACACCGTCACCTGCACGCTTTCAGCTCTGGCGCCAAGCAATAACAGTCAGAATCCCTGGACACCCTCCATCACCGTCACAACACCAACCACGGCCAGTGTCCTCACCAATACACTGAAGGTGAGTGCCAATGAACCGTTGGTAGGGACAACCTCTGTCAATACCAAAGTCACCAACGATGTCGTACCCACGGTAACCAATGGCTTCCTGTCTACCTCACCGAACACCGCCATATCGGGCACACTCCTCGCGACCCCCGGCTTCACCGGCCAGAAACTCAGCTTCGTTATAGAAACACAACCCGCTGACGGGAGTGTGACACTTGACGCAACTACCGGCGCTTTCACTTACACACCCAAGTCCGGATTCACGGGTACCGACGTGTTCATTTTCACGGCCGGTGACAGCATCGTCACTTCCAATGTCGGGGCTGAAAGCATCACCGTCAGCGCTCCCGCGGGCCCGCCCACGGCCAACAACGGTACTGTAACAACGGCCGAAAACACACCGGCGAGTGGTACGTTGCAATACACAGGCACAGGTACCTTGAGTTTCACCATCGTCACTCAGCCCGCGCACGGTAGCATCAGCGCGCCAAACAGCGGTGGCGTGTTTACCTATACACCTACCACCGGCTATTCCGGGCCGGACAGCTTTACCTTCAAGGTCACGAACAGCCTTGGCAGCTCGAATACTGCGACGGAAACCGTGACGGTTAGTGCCGCGTTGAATCAACCCGTGGCCGCGAATTTGTCCATCAGCGCGTACGAAAATGCGCCACTTTCCGGAACGCTGCCCGCAGCGGATGCTGCTGGAAATCCGCTGAGCTACGCCGTCACTCAGCCCGCACACGGTGCCGTCTCAGTAACGGCCAGCACTGGTGCCTTTACCTACACGCCAACCAGTGGCTATACGGGAGACGACAGTTTCACCTTCACGGCCATGGATACTGTAACCAAGCTCACATCAAACACCGCGACCATCTCCATTGATGTAAAAACCGCCCCCAGCAGTGGCGGCTCCGGCTCTTCCGGTAAATCCGGTGGCGGTGCGCTGGGATTCTTGAGCCTGGGATTGCTGGGAATGGGCTGGGGCTGGCGTCGTAGGTGGAAAACTAATCACTACTACAGGTGAATCTGGATCATGTTGATTGGAATATTGAAACTGTTTCCTTATCGGGAGTAGGCCATGAATCGTATTAATCGCACACACCGGTTTTTGTCCTTCACCCATTTCGCGGGGTGCATCATCGTAATCGGCCTGTTGAACGTGCCCGCATTTGCTGCGGTGCTCGACAGTACCCCCACGGCGCTCTCGATCAAAGGCGTACCTCCAACTGGCCTGCTGGGTTGGTCCTTGGGAATATCCGCGAATGGCCAAGTCGCAGCGGGTGGCGCCCCAGCCACCAACGGTTCGAGCGCCGGCAGTACGGACTACACCGGTGCAGCCTACGTGTATACCCAGGCAAACGGCATCTGGAGCGACCCCATCACACTCTCGACGACAGGAATTCCAACAGAGGGTGAGTTTGGCGAGTCCATCGCGGTCTCCGCCAACGGTCAACAAGTGATAGTGGGTGCGCCTAATCTCAATGGCCTCACGGGAGCTGTTTACGTATTCACCGAGTCTGGTGGCAGTTGGGCCAACACACCGACTCGGGCTGCACTGACCGTACCGACGGGTATCACTACGGGCTACAGTTTCGGCTACGGTCTCGCTGTATCGTCAGATGGCCGAACGCTGATCGTCGGCGCGCGTCAAACGAGTGTGGGCACTGGTCAGGGGGTCCTCTATGCGTACACACTCAGCGGTACCACCTGGGGAAACCCGGTCGCATTAACCGTGACCGGCATCGCGAAGAGTTCATTTGTCGGCGGGAGTATCTCGGTATCTGCGGATGGCAGCATCGTCATAGCGGGTGGCCCAAATGCAAACAGCACGGCGGGTTCCGCCTATG
The DNA here is from genome assembly GCA_050739415.1 of Gammaproteobacteria bacterium. GTDB lineage: Bacteria > Pseudomonadota > Gammaproteobacteria > Natronospirales > REEB76 > REEB76. The sequence goes on from JBOIBD010000134.1 coordinate 5,521, forward strand.
TCTGGACCAAAAGCGGTGGCACCTGGAGCAACCCGGTAGCACTGACACCCCCCTCTACCAATGGGACCAAGGGGAATTTCGGCTCCAGCGTCGGAATCTCCGGGGATGGCACCGTTGTCATCATCGGCGCACCGTTTGCCAACAACTCTAATGGTGCGGCCTACGTGTATACGAAGTCCGGCAGCAGCTGGAGCACAAATCCGGCGATGATCAGCGTAGGCAGCGGTTCGGGATACTCAGTCGCACTTTCGCCCGACGGCAAAACTGCTTTTATCGGTTTACCGGGAGGAGGAAAAAATAGCACTGGGCAGGTTTACACCGCCACCTATAACGGCAGCGGTTGGGGTACGCCAGTCGCCTTGTCCACCACCAATGTCGCCTATGGTGCGATCATTGGCGAGGTATTGGCGCAAGCCGATAATGGGCAGGAATTACTCACCGCCGGTGAGTCGGCCAACAGCGATCTCGGTGGTCTGTGGGTATATGCCTCGCCTGCCAACATCACGTTGGCTGCCACACCAAGTGCCCAGTCCGTTGCGCCTGGCTCTACGCTCACTTTCAACCTGACTTTGACCAATACCGATCAGCCCGGCAGTACGCCAGCTACGACCATGAATAATGTGGTGCTGACCGATACATTGCCGGCTGGTACGACGTATGTCTCGAGCAACGCCGCGAACGGCAGCTGCAGTCATACCAGCAGCACCGTCATTTGTACGCTTTCGGCTCTGACGCCAGGCAACAACAGCCAGAATCCCTGGGCACCGTCAATCACGGTCAATACTCCCTCCAGTGCCGCCACCCTCACCAATACGCTGACCGTGAGCGCCAACGAACCACTGGTCGGCTCCACGTCGGTAAACACACCGGTCACCAACGACGTGGTGCCGACGGTCAAAAGCGGCACTGTGAGCACTGCCACTAACAAGGCAGTGTCCGGAACCTTAAGCGCCACACTAGGATTCCAGGGACAAACACTGACATTCACCATTGTCAGCCCACCGTCGGATGGTACGGCAACACTCACCAACGCCGCCACTGGCGCCTTCACGTATACGCCAAATTCCGGATTCAGCGGCACTGACACTTTCGTGTGGATGGCTGGCGACGGTTTTGTAAGTGCTGCGCCGGTTGCTGAATCCATTGTTGTTGGGGCATCCAGCAGCGGATCGGGTTCCTCCGGCAAATCCGGAGGCGGTGCGCTAGGGTTGCTGACTTTGGGGCTATTGGGCTTCTTCTGGGAAAGGCGGCGTAGGCGGTTATCTTGATTTTGTAATGTCGGCTTTTGCTGGAATAACGGAAAACAGAATAAATCAAGGTTTTCCTGATTGCCTTGCGCGCCGTTGACGGATAGCTTCAAACAGCACCACACCGGTAGCTACCGACACATTAAGGCTCTCGACGCCGCCTGCCATGGGAATACGGGCAAGAAA
>JBOIBD010000135.1:0-6835 GCA_050739415.1 Gammaproteobacteria bacterium
GAGTATCCCCATAGTGTTTGTAACTATCGCGAACTTACAAATACTCAATTAATCAGAGCATCCTTAAAGGATGCGGAGAAATAAAGTGAAATGTCCTAAATGCAATTCGGATCTGACGTCCACCGTCCGGCATAAGCTCAAGGTCAATTACTGCCCTTCCTGCAAGGGCATGTGGCTGGAGCAACAGGAACTCGGAGAACTGGAAGACGAGGCCTTCGACTTCGGCGATGACGTCAAAGGCACCCTGGCCTTCCATTCCACCTCCACCACCGCCAAATGCCCCGAGCGCAATGCGCTCCTGCAGAAATTCAATTACCGCTTCTATGATATGGAGATGGAGTTGTGTCCGAACCAGCATGGCTACTGGCTGGATTCAGACGAAGACGATCGGATTCTGGCACTGATGAAGAAAGAGGAAAAGGATTACGAACGTAAGGTATTGGCGGAAGACCAATGGACCCGAACCTTACATCGCCTACGCTCCCATTCGTTTCTCAGCAAAGTGCGGGATTTGTTTCACTAAACCGTCTTAGGCGATATTTCCATAAGCAAGTGATCGCTCAGCGATCAATGGTCGCCATAACCCTGTCGTTGTAGCGCTTGCCGGAGATTTTCCCCGGTGTCAGCGCCGCATCCAGCGCCTGCATCTGAGTAGTATCGAGCTTTACATTCGCGGCAGCGATGTTCTCTTCCAGATATTTGCGGCGCTTGGTTCCCGGTATTGGCACGATGTCATCGCCCTTGTGCAGCAACCAGGCAAGAGCGATCTGCCCGGGCTTCACCTGCTTGGCTGCCGCGATGTCGCGTACAGTCTGCGCGGCCTTCACATTGGCGTCGTAGTTCGCACCCTGATAACGTGGATCGAAGTGCCGGAAATCGCTTTTCGGATAGTCTTCCGCACGCTTAACCTCGCCAGTCAGGAAACCGCGGCCCAGAGGCGAGAACGGCACCAGGCCGATGCCGAGTTCGCGCAGCACCGGGATGATGTCTGCCTCCAGATTACGTTCCCATAGGGAATATTCACTCTGCACAGCGGACACTGGATGCACCGCATGCGCGCGACGGATGTTGGCGACTCCCGCTTCGGACAGACCAAAAAACCGCACCTTGCCCTGTTTGATTAGATCTGCGACGGTGCCGGCCACGTCCTCCATAGGAACGGCTTGATCCACACGGTGTTGATAGAGCAGGTCGATATGGTCGGTGGCCAGCCGCCGCAGCGAACCTTCCACCGATGCACGAATATGCTCGGGCCGGCTGTTCAATTCGACGCCGACCTGTTTTCCATTCTCAATACGGAAACCAAACTTGGTAGCAAGCACTACTTGTTCGCGCTTGCCTTTCAATGCCCGGCCCAGGAGTTCCTCGTTGGCGAACGGACCATAGACCTCGGCGGTATCGAGGAAGGTACAGCCCAGTTCAATGGCGCGGTGCAGCGTGGCAATGGACTCAGCCTCGTCCGCCGGACCATAGGACTGGCTCATGCCCATGCAACCAAGGCCAATCGCCGATACCACTAAACCTTGATTGCCCAGTTTGCGTTTGCTTACGGCCATGACTGCTTTCCTTCGGATACCCGGTGAATACTCAGGGACAGGATAAACCGGCGGTGTTTTTGCCACAAATGCCGGGTTCCTGCCCGAGCCATATGATCCAAAGCAGCTTCGGTGGCAAGTGATGAGGCGTACAATAATTATCAGACTTTCTGGAGACTGACATGGCGAGTGGCTGGGCAAAAGATGGCGCGGTGCAGGAGCAGATAGACGCTAGTATCGAAGATGCGTTAAAAAGCGTGCGCAGCCGCCTGTCGGACGGAAAGAGCCTGAAATGCTGCGCGGCATGCGGCCAGGAAATTCCAGCGGCGCGACGCGCAGCAATCAAGGGTGTGCGGTTGTGCATATGTTGCCAGGACGAAGCTGATAAAGAAGTTAAAAGCCATAGTCTCTACAATCGACGTGGCAGTAAGGATAGCCAGCTGCGTTAAGCGTCTCGCCGATCAATCTTGTTACCCTGTATACGGATGTGCGTCAGGCCAAAAAGTAATATAAAGACAGGCATCGCAAATAGTGTTTTCGGTGCATTCCCACATGATTGAATCCGCCAACCGGTATCAGACTACAATCCACGCATGAAAGTGCTCGAGACCCCGCGTCTGGTACTGCGCCGGATGGTGCTGGAGGACGCGCCCTTCATCCAGGAGCTCGTGAACGATCCGGGCTGGCTTCAATATATCGGTGACAAGCATGTGCACTGTCTGGAGGACGCTCGCAACTATATCCGCAACGGCCCGCTGCAAATGTACGCACGGCTGGGGTTTGGCCTGTATCTGGTGGCCTTGAAGACCGGCATCCGCATCGGCATGTGCGGTGTGTTGAAACGGGATTCCCTGGAGGATGTCGACTTGGGTTTCGCGTTTCTGGCCGGTTACCGGGGCCGGGGCTATGCGCGGGAGGCCGCCGATGCGACAGTGAAGTACGCCAGAAACACACTCGGACAGAAACGGATCTTGGCCATCACCTCACCGGACAACCAGCGTTCCATCAGGTTGCTGGAGAGCATCGGTTTTGGCTTCCAACAGACACTGGTGCTGCCCGGGCAGGTACACGAGACCAAGCTGTTTACGCACCCTATCAATGATAAGGGCACCTCTAAAAATTGATCTTTTGTTTTCTGGGGGTGTTAGCAACGACCTCGGAAGCCTCATGTACTGGCGTGTACACTCCGGTTCTGCACCGCACTTCCTGTGCGGCTGGAACCCCGGGGCATGCATCCCTGCATGCCCGCCTGACGGATCGTCAGGCCCTCGGTCATTTCTGCCTACCCAGAAACCAAAATCTCTGATTTTTAGTGGCGCCCATAATTACGCGGCTGCGAATTAGCAGAGCGACAGGCACATAACATTGCATCAAGTGTTTCTTGCTCAGCCTGCGGTAATCCGGAGCATTGCAATATTTAATCCGATGGAGGTTTACTGAACCACCAAGATCTTGTGAATATTCAAGACGAGGATATTCCGGGACTGCGCAGCCAGTGATTCGCCAGCATCCACAATCCGCCATAGACAATGAACAGCGGCCACCATATCTGCCAGTCGAGGTTCAAAAGGAAAAACAGTGCGACCGTGACAATGGCTGCAGCGGAGACCAGGGAATGCAACACCCCGCCATCCATCTTTCCCTGTTTGCGATAACGTTGCACGGCGTACGAAAGCGGGCCGATGGCGCCAATCAAGATGAACAAGGCCCACCAGTTATGGTATGCCATGAACGGCAGACCAACGCCGAGGTTGTACAGCAGAAACAATATGCCGGTGGCGATGACGACCAGGGCAGTCGTCAGACCGCTGCAATGCCGGTAGTAAACATATCTTGATTCTGGGGCTTCCATCGTGATCTCGTATATTTTTGATATCCATACAATAGATGCAAATGCATAGCCCGGCAAGTGACGAACGTCACTTTTTATAGATGACATCCGCGAACTTATTATCCAGGTCAGGGTCGTTCGACCTCACATAGCACGGCCATCGAGGGTCTCTGTCTGGAGTCTGTCGAGGAATGCTTTCAGCTCTGCTGCCCGTTGTTTGCCGATGCGTTTTGCAGATTGGGTGATGAGCCGCGGCGGAATGTCGTGCAGGAAACCATGCAGTGTCTTGATCGCAGGGGCAAAGCTCGGGGCTTTTGCGCCGGTCAGTGCGATGATGCGCGCCGCGCCGATGTCGCCCAGAAAATCCAGTGAATCGGCATCGTGCAACACGATGGCCGTGGGATCAGTGCCGGGATCGCTGTAGTACATGTGGCCGCGTTCCGCCTGCTGCACAATGGCGAGTTTCTGCATGGGGAAACCAGTGCCACGCAACATCGCATCGGCTTGTTGCGCCGCGCAGTATCCATGCTCCATTTTTTTGTCGGCGCAGGGGTGGAACGCCGCCATATCGTGCAGAAATGCCGCGGCGAACAGCGCGTCTTTGTCCACCTGTAGTCCGTCATCCTTTGCCAGCTGCAGCGCCAGCAAGTAATCGCGTTCAGAATGCTGCCAGCCCCAAGCCGGATGCAGGAAGTTCGTGTGTGCGAGTTCGTAGATCTTGACTTTCCATGGTGCATCGAGCGGAATACCAGCCGCTGATACGGTTGGTGGCTTGGCCGCGAACACCGGCTGGATGAAAGCCAGCAGGAGGGATGCGATGACTGCGGTGGATGGCACTACTGTTCGCGCACGGGGAAACGATATTTTTGGGAACGTCATGTATGGCTCCACATAAAGCGATGGGTTGGTACAGGGTCACGGATTATCCGCGTACGCAGCGTGCAATAAAATGGGACGATTAGTTAATTGAAAACCTCTTGAGCGCGCCAGCTACCAGCTTTGCAGTAAAACGCTCACGCAGTGAGGTTGGGGCCTCCAGACCCATGCGTTTCAGATAGGGTGCGTAAAGCGTTGTCGAGGCGGAAGCAAGTAGGGTATCCGCGAGAGTGGCCAATCCTCCCAGCCAAGTGGAGGTGCGCAGTTTAAGACCCATGAGCGCCTTGCCCAGCACCAGTTCCTCGGGTGTGAAGTCGCTGCCGAAGGGGAAATCTGGAAACAGACCGGCCTGCCGGTAAGGTTTCAGGCCGGTGTGCAGTTTTTCCAAGCTATTGTCCCGGAATAGATCCGGAATGCGGTAATCAACGGGGATTTTGCCAGCGCTTTTTGCCCGTTGCAGCAGTTCATTCTGGAAACGCGAATCGGTAATGTTGAGCAGTGCGGCGATTACTTCCCAGTCCTGTTTGCCGCGCAGATCGGCGATACCGTATTCGGTGATCACGATGTCCCGCAGGTGGCGCGGGATGGTGCAGTGACCGTATTCCCAGACGATATTTGAAATCAGCTTGCCGTGTTCACGGCGGGTGCTCTTGAGCAACAGCAACGAGCGGCCTTCTTTCAGCGCATGCGCCATGGCCACGAAGTTGTACTGTCCGCCCACGCCGCTCACCACCTGACCATTCTCCAATTGGTCCGACACCGCCGCACCCAGCAGCGTCATCTTCATGCAGATGTTGATGAAACGCGCATGCCGGTGCTGGCGCTGTTCCAGCTTCACGTCGCTGAAGATCTCGTTCACTTTGGAGACTGCAGTCATGTCGAACAGACTGCGCTCGGCCTTCGGCATGGCGCGCAGTTGCTCATAAAACCAGCGTGAGCCCAGGAAGAACGCACCGTGCAGCAACACACCGCCCGTGAGCCGCGCGCCCAAAGCGTCTGAATTGATATGGCGCAAGGTTTCGGCATTGCCCAGGTCCGGCACGAGGCGCGTGCCATCTGGCAGTATCAGAAAGCCGCTGTCAAAACGCACGTCCGGATGCAGGATACCGAAACGCTTGAGGAAGGCGATGTCTTCCGTGGTGAGTGTACGGTGTATAACGCCAGCCGCAAGCAAGGCCGGCAGTGTTTCCGGGCCGATGCTTTCGGACAGCTTGCCCTCGTTCAGCAGCTCTTGCAGTGCATCGTGGTCGTACACGCGACGCTTTAGGATGCCGGCGCGGTAGAGGTGCAGCAAGCCGTCGCTTAACATCTCGCTGCCAGCGTACAGACCAGTCTTATATGTGCCGGTACCGCCTAGCGCCGCAATGTCATTTCCGAATTTCTCCTGAATGGATAGGCTTTCAAAAAGCGCGTGATAATGCTGGTTGTCAGCGTGACGCAACTGTGTGGAGTACACGAAGGCATCACCCAGATTGCCTATGCCCACCTGCAAAGTGCCGCCATCCTTGATGAGCGTACTGGCGTACAGGCCGATCATGTGTTCGACCGGGTCAATCGCCATGTTGGGCACGGCAAACAGTGCGTGCTCGAGCGCCGGGTTCTCGACCATGATGTTGAAGAAATCCGGCTCGATGCTCGCGTCGCCGTACATGAACGGCAGTCGCGAATTCACCATACCCACCACCGCGACCTTGCGGCCGGCTTTCTCCGCAGCGCGCAGACCCGGCATGATGTCGAGCGTCACATCCGGATTGGAGCTCAGGCTGTAATGCACACCCCCGGCGAATTCTTCCTTGCCCACCATCTGCAGGACCACGTTGACACCGGCGGCGAGCATGTCACGCGCCACGTGGGTGTAATTGGTGCTGGTGTAATGTTGCTGAGCACAGGCGTTGTGCAGCAGGCTGCCGGATTTGAAATAGAACTCTGAGACTTCGATATTCGGTGGCAGCGTACCGGTGTGCAGCGCGTGCATGTAGTCCAGTTCCGGGTAATCGCCGAACACACGCTGCACGAACGGTTGCAGGAAACGTCGCTCCAGATCGCTATGCCAGGTGGGTTTTTCCAGCGACAGCGCGGTCATGATCTTGAGCTGGATGGACGGATCGGCCTGGACGCGGCGGAAGAAAGCGTTCAGCAGCGGGATGGGTTTGCCAATACCGAGTGGCGTACCGATGATAAGGCGCTTGCCGACTCGCGCGATGACCGCATCTACACAGGCTTCTGGATCATCCAGTATTGAGGGCGGCATCGACGATCCCATAAAAAACCTCGCCTTGCGGCGAGGCAATATTAACAGGCGTTGGCTAACAAGTTGTTAGTTCGCTGGGGTGGCAGCCGGCGGGTTTACGTACGTATTGAACAGCCGCCAGATACGCCGGTATTCATCCAGCCACGAGGACGGCGCCTTGAAATCATGGTGCTCGGTTGGATAGAACATCACATCGAAGTTCGGATTACGCAGTTCCTGGAGTTTTTGCACCATGTGCACCGTGTCTATGAAGAACACGTTGTCATCCTCCATGCCTTGCAGGATCAGCAGATGGTTTTTCAACTGACCGGCATAGTTGATGGGCGAGCTGTTGTAATAGGC
>JBOIBD010000136.1:0-6817 GCA_050739415.1 Gammaproteobacteria bacterium
TCAGCCCCGACTTCAGCAGCGCGAGCGCACGCACCCGCCGCCGTTCCAGTTCCTCGCCACTTCCAGTCGGTCTCATAGGACACCTCCTGGAAGTAATTATAGGTCATTATTTATACGTATGTCAGTAGCTACACTCGGAGTATGAATACCGTGTACACGGTACATTGATCTGCGTTTTCATATCCACCAGTATTATTTTCGCCCCTCCCTCTCCCGTTACAGGAGAGGGAATAAAGTGCCAAAGCCCATTTTGATTATTGGACAGTACAGAAGCAGTACGCATAAACCCCGCGTGGGTCGCTGAACACTTTGAAACTGTTCGCGAGCCGCAACATCTCGCCATACCACGGCGTTGCACTCAGCGTCGCTTCCGGCAACAGACCAGCAGCAAGCGAGGAATTGCTGTTGTTGGCGATGGCGATGAGTAATTTGTCGGAGAGGCTCATTGGCCGCTCGATATAGCGTACTGAATATTGCGGCCCGAGTTTGGCGAGTTTTGCAGCTTCCGTGATCGCGTCCTGCAGATTGCCGAACTTGTCCACCAGACCGAGTTTCTTGGCTTCCTCACCGCTCCATACACGACCCTGAGCGATGGCGTTCACCGCTTCCACACTCATATGGCGATTTTTCGCCACGTTGGTGATGAATTCCTGATAACCATTATTAATGATGAGCTGGAACATCTGTTGTATCTGCGGCGACATGGGGCGGGTTATGTCGAAGGCGTCGCTCAAGGGCGTGGTGCCCACACCATCGGTGTGCACGCCAATCTTGGCCAGGGTTTTATCGAAAGTCGGGAACATACCGAAGATGCCGATGGAGCCGGTGAGCGTAGCAGGGTCGGCGTAAATCTCGTCGCCCGCCATGGAGATCCAGTATCCGCCGGATGCGGCCACCGCACCCATGGAGACAACCACCGGTTTGCCGGCTTCTTTCGTGAGTTCTATCTGGCGCAGGATGAGGTCGGAGGCGAAGGCGCTGCCACCGGGACTGTCCACCCGCAACACGATGGCTTTGATGCTGCCGTCGTGGCGCGCCTTGCGAATCAGTTCCGAGGTGGAATCGCCACCGATGGTACCGGGCGGCTGGTCGCCCGGCAGGATATCGCCGGCTGCTACGATGACGCCCACAGCCTGACCTGTGTCGCGCATATCACTGCCATCGTCCACGGCCTTCAGATAGCTTTGATAATCTATCTGGCGAAAGGTATGGCGGGATTCACCTACCACTTTCTCCACTGCCGATTCCATCTGATCTTCCGTGGCAATCTTGTCCACCAATCCGGCCTTCAATGCCAGTTCGGCGCTGTTGCCGCCCAAGGCCTCCAGTCCGGAATCCATGTTATCTATATAGATGTTCAATGCATCCGGCTTGAGGTCGCGTGCCCTGGTCACATCCTGCTGGTAAGTACTCCAGAGAGTATTCACCACGCCACCCCAATCCTCGCGTGCATCCGGTGACATACCATTCAACATGAACGGCTCCACCGCGGATTTGTATTTGCCGACACGGAAGATGTTGACCTGCACGCCGAGCTTGTCGAGCGCATCCTTGAAATATTGCTGGTAAATACCGTAGCCGTGCAGGAATACCTGTCCTTGGGGATGGATGAACACCGTATTCGCCATGGATGCCAGGTAGTATTGGCCCTGCGTGTAGGAATCTGCCAACGCGAACACCGGCTTGCCGGTCTTGCGGAAATCCCGGATGGCGCGACCGATATCGCGTAGATCACTCAAAGCCGCACCACCAAGTAATCCGCCACCACCGAGATCATCGGTCTCCAGTGCCAAAGCCTTGATGCGGCTGTCATCCTTGGCATGCTCGATGGCGGCCACCACGTCTCGCAGACGTGTTTGCTGCGGAACCTTCTGGCCCAGCAGTTTTGATATCGCCCGCTGCGCCGGGTCGCCAGAATACTGCTCCACCAGGTTGCCGTGCATATCCACTACCAGCGCCGCGGAATCGGGCACCGGTGTCTTGTGAGAACCGAAAACGCCAACGAGGATGATTATGATGACGATGGTGATGACTAGGTCTATCACCAGCCGGCAGAGAAAATCCCAGGCATGCCAGGCGCCGCCGAAGATACGCACGAGAAAGTTCTTGTCACTCATGGAGACTTCCGATTGTTAGGGATGAAAGATTTGAGGCCGGGGGAATGCCGGGTGGGTTTATTATGCGCTCAGAGATTCGTGTATGGCAGTATCCAGAATCGAAATGATCCGCGGCAACCAGTCTTTGTGTTCCGGTTTCATCAGGCAGGAACGCAGAGCCGTGACAGTTTCTGCATCTCGTTCTAACCCAGGCCACCATGCACCCGCCAACTGTTCCGGTACACGCAGCAGGGCGAGGTGCAAGTTTTGTTTGGCTGCAGCATCGAAAACCTTCTGCGCATGCCGGCTGGATTCTGCCCGGTCCCTAGCCAGGAGTGCCCACACCACAATATCCAGTTCCGGTGCGGGACCAACAAGATAATGGCTGTTTTCGGTCAGATGGTGGTGCAGCACCCGTGCTGCCTGACACGATGCCGCAAGTCCGAGCGCGAATTCACCGCCGCGCACCATGGGCAACAACTGCTGGGTGGCCCAGAGTGCGACTGCCGCCGCTCCGGGGCGTGAGCATTCCAGGCTGATTTCACCCAGGTGCAAGTCGCCGGATGTGAAGTAAGTATATGGCGATTCGTGCTTGTAGTAGCGACCCACCGACGGATCCCTGAACAGCACACAACCGCAGCCATAGGGTTGCAAACCATGTTTATGCGGGTCCACCACGATGGAATCTGCCTGCCCGATGACGTCAAAAGCAGCGCGCGCATTGCTATCCAAATCATCCACCAGTGTGAAATAGCCCCCATAGGCGGCATCCACATGCACGCGGAAATCGTAACGCTCACGCAGTTTCAGAATATCGGGTAGCGGATCCACGGCACCCAGTGCGGTGGTGCCCAGGGTCACGACCACAGTGCCGACGCGTTGATCTTTGAGGATACTTTCCAGCGCATTCACATCCATGCGCCCGGCCGTATCCACTGCCACACCGCGGAACGGCAGTTGCAAGAGTTCGCACATGCGTGTGTGGGTGTAATGCGCCTGCGTCGATATCAGTACCATGCCCTTGGCTCTGGCGTGGCGTGCGACCCACAGAGCTTCAAGATTGGCGACGGTGCCGCTGGCACACAGATGTCCGAGATGGGTTTCATAGCCAAACATCTTTGCAATGTTGGCAACCGCCTCTTTTTCCATGGCAGAACTGGCACGGCCGCCATCCAAGGCATGATTATTGGGATTGATATACAGCGCCAGCATGTAGGCGAGCCGCGCTACCGGATGCGGCGGCTTCAGCATCTGTCCGGCATACAGCGGATGCGGATACGGAAAATTGTTCTGCAACCTGGAAGCGGTCTCATTCAGCACCTGACGCATACGCGCCGGTTGTGCTGATGAATCGAAAGCCGGCAGTGTCTCAAAACCTTGCTCCAAAACAGCCAAGGCTTGTTCAAGATATTTCAGATCGTTGTGCTCAAGCATGAATGCTGCGTTATCCGTGAGTGTGTGTCTTATGGCTTGTCCGCGGATTTTGACCGGGGCAAAAGCATGAGTTGCTGCAGATCGTGACGCAACATCGCCTGCTGGCCGGGATCGTGGGTGGCGTTCAGCAGACCTTGATAAAGATTATGTGCGTCATCTAGGAATCCCGCCTTGGCCAACATCTGAGCTGCCTGATAACGCGCGCTTTGTGCCCATTGGTCCATGGCATATGGATCCACCAGCGTCGCCGAGCGCAGATATAATTCCGCCGCCTGTGCGTAATCTCCCAGGCCCTTGTAGGAATCCGCGATCCAGAATAACAGCTGACGTTGCTGCTCCGTGGTCAGATTCGCGTGTAACAGTGCCACGAAAAATGGAATCGCATCCTGATTGCGGCCAATGGTCTGCAGGTCGAACAGTACCGGCAACACATCGCCCGGATCCACGGGCGCACCACTGGCGAACAACGCTTTGAGGGTTTCTATTCCGGCATCCGGCTGGCCGCCCAGAATGAACACGCGTGCGCGTTGCAGCTGCCAGGCCACCGGATCAGTATCCGGCGGCGGCTGATCCAGTCCCTGCATGAGCTTCGAAGCCAGCGGGATATCCGGTATTGCCAGTACGTCGGTCACCAGGATGTAACGCACGTCCGGCGGAATGCTGTCCACGGTTTTGAAACGGTTCGAATCAAGATACAGATGCCGCAACACTACGCCGCCGTTTTTCTGCTTCTGGATGAGGCTTGCAAATTGCCAGTGCGCCACGCCTTGCTGCTGCACATTCGGCGCATTGAACGCAACCACGCTGAACAACGCACAGGCGCGCACCGGATTGGAATCGAAACGGTTCGACGCCGCCAGATACCAGGATTGATCGTCCCCCACGATGAGTTGCAATTGATTGCCGAGGTCTTCACCGTAACTCACATACGCATCCCAGAGCATGTCGGGCGTGATGGAAAACACCGGATCCGTGTCTATCAAACCAGGCTGCAAACCAAGACCGTTCTGTAGCGCCTGTATGTGCGCCACTGGATTCTTGATGGCATCTGCGGCTTCAGCGGCGATGAACCAGGCGTGCACTCGCTGATCTACCGGCAATTTGCGATTGCTGCCGATATGTACTGCCTTCTCCATGACTTTGTCCGGTGCCGCCGCACCAGTACGCAAGGATGCCAGCAGTCTCAGCATGTCGGCATCTGTATCCTTGTTGTCGCGCAATACATCCAACGCCGCCTGGGGCTGTCCGGTGCGCAGAAACAGACGTGCCTCCAACAGCGGCCAGTTGCCGGTGTCATTGGGATAATCCTGACGGTAGCGGATCACGGCAGTCTTGGCATCGGCAAGGCGTTTATCCGTCAGATAACTGCGTAACACCAGTTGGCGTAATTGCCCCAGGGTCTGATCATCGGGCGGCGCCTTAGCATCCCAGATAAGTGATCGCAGAATCAGGCGAGCTTCATGGCCCTTGCCGAGCTGTAACCAGGCGGCAGCAGCTTGCATCTCCTCCCACTGACGAAAATCTGCGCCTATGTTCACGGGTAATTTTGCGACGCGTGCGATAACTGCCTGCCAGTTTTTCGTGAATTGATATAGATAGATACGCTCGCGTTCCCATGCCAACCAACCGGCTGCATCCTGGTTGAAGTCCGGCTGGTCCCGGTCAATGAATTGTAGGGCCAGATTGGGTGCGCCTGCGGAAGCGAAGCTGCTGATGTCTTGCAAGTTTGGCGCGGCACTCAGGTTGGGCGCTAGTTGTGTCGGCGGAGTTTGTGTCGCAGCGTGAGGAGCAGCGGTATGCGTTGCCTGAGATTTCGCTTTGTGATGTTTTTGCGCGGCATGCACAGGCGCCAATGCCAGCAATCCGGCGATCAGAATGGCCAAAGCACAACGATGACGCAATACATGCATGTGATTCGAGGGTCTGGAAACAACAACGGGCGCCAAAGCGCCCGTTAATTGTATCAGTAGTACTGAAGCGCTCCGCTTAAACTTTCTCGCGGATGCGTGCAGCCTTTCCAGAGAGATCCCGCAAGTAATAGAGCTTCGCTCGGCGCACGTCGCCCTTGCGCTTGATCTCAATTGCGCCGATGGCGGTACTATGGGTCTGGAAGGTACGCTCCACGCCTTCGCCGTGGGAAACCTTGCGCACGGTGAAGGAAGAGTTCAGGCCACGATTGCTCTTGGCGATAACCATGCCCTCGAAAGCCTGCAGCCGCTCGCGCTCGCCGTCTTTTACCTTCACCTGTACCACCACGGTGTCACCCGGATCGAATGCCGGGATATCCTTCATCTGGGCTTTTTCAATCTGTTCGATGATCTTGTTCATGGCCGTTTACCTTTTCACAAATCCAATCGTTAAGCTTTTCCACGTTCGCGTATGAACTCGTTCAACAGTTCGCGTTCATCCACACTCAATTCTATTCTTTCCACCAATTCCGGACGCCGCAACCAGCTGCGGCCCAGCGCCTGCTTCTGGCGCCAGCGGCGGATAGCCGCGTGATCGCCGCTCATCAGTACTTCCGGCACGCGCTTTCCGTCAATGTCCTCGGGCCGCGTGTAGTGCGGATAATCCAGCAGGCCGTTCATGAACGAATCCTGCGTTGCCGAATCCTCGTCACCCAGCGCGCCGGGCAACAACCGCGTCAAGGCATCAATCACCACCAGCGCCGGCAATTCACCGCCGGAGAGCACGTAATCGCCGATGGATAATTCCTCATCCACTTCGGTTTCAATGACGCGCTCATCCACGCCTTCGTAACGCCCGGCCACCAGTACCAGCGCGTCCATTGCCGCGAGACGCCGGGCGTCACGTTGCTCAAAACGCTTTCCCTGCGGACTCAAGTACATCACCGGCACTTTCTGCCCAGTTGCTTCCCGCGCTGCATGGATGGCTGCGCGCAGTGGCTCAACTTTCATCACCATGCCCGGACCACCGCCGAAGGGGCGATCGTCCACCGTTCGGTGTTTGTCCGTGGTGTAGTCCCGCGGATTCCAGCTCTTCACTTTGAGCAAGCCGCGTTGCGCCGCGCGACCGGTAATGCCGAACTGGAGCAGCATATCCACCATTTCCGGAAACAGCGTCACTACATCTATTCGCATGACGCTTGATCCTAAAAATCCGGATCCCAGTCCACACGTATTACCCGCGTGGCCAGATCTACATTCTTTATCACCTGACCGCGAATGAATGGAATCAATCGTTCACGCTCACCTTGCACCACCAGCACGTCATTCGAGCCGGTAGCGATCAGACTCTGTACCCGGCCGAGTATGCGCTCATCGGCG
>JBOIBD010000137.1:0-6808 GCA_050739415.1 Gammaproteobacteria bacterium
CTGACGCCCAGTGCCACGCATACCTCCTCGGTGTCCACCGTTAACCCGACTGCGGCTCCAGCCGTAACCTCAAAAACCAAGGCCACGCAGGCCGCTACAAGCCATATCACACCGGTACCAGCTGCGGCCACCACCAAAAAACCGACTGCCACTCCACCACCGGGTATCTAGGATTAATACCCCCATGAGCGTGAACGGGAATACGGAAATATTGGCGATCGTGCCACCATCTGAAGTGCAGATTGCGGTGCGCGGCATACCATTCCCGTTCGCAAAACGTCATGGCGTGCTGGTGGAATCTATCGAGAACGGCAATGCACATCTGGTACACCGTGCCGATGTAACACCCGAGGCATTACTGGAAACACGTCGTGTCCTGGGACTCCCGTTAACGCTGCGCGTCGTGAGTACGGAAGAATTCGATGCCTTGCTGCAACAAGCCTACGAGGAGCAATCCAATAACGCCATGCAGATGATGGAAGGTCTGGATGAAGACGTGGATCTGTTCAGCGTCGCGCAGGCGCTGCCGGAGCCGGAAGATCTGCTGGAAAGCGAAGACGATGCGCCCATCATCCGGCTTATCAATGCACTGCTTACAGAAGCCGTGAAGGAAAATGCCTCCGATATCCACATCGAGCCCTTCGAGAACCGTTTGGTGGTGCGCTTGCGCGTGGATGGCGTGTTGCGGGTGGTGTTGGAATCGAGACGTGCAGTTGCGCCACTGGTGGTGTCGCGCATCAAGGTCATGGCAAAACTGGATATCGCTGAGAAACGCCTGCCTCAAGACGGACGCATTTCACTGCGTATCGCGGGTCGCGCGGTGGACGTGCGCGTCAGCACGATCCCCTCCGGCCATGGTGAACGCGTCGTACTACGCTTACTGGACAAGCAGACCGGCCGGTTGGAACTGGAACATCTGGGAATGCCGACGGATACCCGGCAACTTATTGATGAACTCATCCACACGCCCCACGGCATCATTCTCGTTACCGGCCCCACCGGCTCCGGGAAGACCACCACCTTGTACGCTGCCCTTGAGCGTCTGAACGACCGCAGCCGCAACATCATGACGGTGGAAGACCCTATCGAGTATTACATTGACGGCATCGGCCAAACCCAGGTGAACACGCGTCTTGAGATGACCTTCGCGCGTGGCCTACGCGCCATCCTGCGCCAAGACCCGGACGTGGTGATGGTGGGTGAAATTCGCGACCTGGAAACCGCCGAGACCGCGGTGCAGGCCTCACTCACCGGCCATCTGGTGCTCTCCACTTTGCACACTAATACTGCCGTAGGTGCCATTGCGCGCCTGCGGGATATGGGCGTGGAACCATTTCTGTTGTCATCCAGCCTGCTCGGTATGCTGGCGCAAAGGCTAGTGCGCCTGCTGTGTCCGGAATGCAAACAGCCATACACGGCAGGCGAACGCGAATGCAAGGCACTGGATCTGCCGCGTGACAACCCGCCAACACTGTATCGTCCTGTGGGCTGCGAAAGCTGCAACCGTACCGGTTATCGTGGGCGGACCGGCATCTACGAAATGGTCATCGTGGATGAGCACATGCGCGGCATGATTCACGACGGCAACGGTGAGCAAGATCTGGAACATTACGCGCGCACCAAAACCCCCAGCATCCGTCAGGATGGCCGCCGACGCGTGCTGGCCGGTGAAACCAGCATCGAAGAAGTCTTACGCGTTACACGGGCGGACTAAAAGTGCTGCGTACTAAGTGCTGTGTTCAGAAAAAAGGCAACGTGCTGAACATCAGGTTCTGCGCACTGCGTAAAATGTCGTTTCTTTTACACAGTACGCAGTACACAGCACGCAGTACGTTCTTTTATTGAAATGGGCGCATTCGAATACACCGCACTGGATTATCGCGGCCATGAGCATAAAGGCGTCGCAGAAGGCGACACGCCGCGACAAGTGCGCCAGCAATTGCGTGAGCAGGGTCTGACACCGCTTGTAATCAGCGAAGCCGCGGAGCAAGAAGCCCAGGATACCCGTCATTTCAATATACGCCGAGGCATCAGTTCCGCGGATCTGGCCCTGATCACCCGACAGCTGGCGACGCTGGTACGCTCCGCGTTGCCGGTGGAGGAAGCTCTGTTGGTAGCCTCGCAGCAATCCGAAAAACCACGCTTCAAGACCATGCTGCTGGCCGTACGCGCGCGTGTCATGGAAGGTCATACCCTCGCCTTTGGCCTGGCACAGTTTCCGCATGTGTTCCCGGAAATATTTCGTGCCACCGTAGCGGCTGGTGAGCACACCGGCCATCTGGATGGTGTGCTGGAGCGCCTGGCAGATTATGCCGAAAACCGCCAACAACTTCGCCAGAAAATGTCGCTGGCCATGATCTATCCAATCATATTGACGGTCATGGCCATCGTGGTGGTAGCCGGACTCATGGCCTACGTAGTGCCGCGCGTCACCGAGGTATATTCCCATACCGGTCAAAGTCTGCCGTTCCTGACGCTGGCTTTGATCGCGATTAGCCACTTCTTGCATGCGTACGGCATCGTGCTAATCATTGTGCTGATATTTCTGTTTATTTTGTGGCGACGCGCGCTCAAGAAGACCGATGTGCGTCGTCGCTGGGATCGCTACAAGTTGCGTCTGCCGCTTGTGGGACGTCTGGTACGCGGCATCAATACCGCGCAGTTCACTCGTACACTGAGTATCCTGGCCGGCAGCGGCGTGCCAGTGTTGGAAGCATTGCGCATTTCCGGCGAGGTGGTGGTGAACGTGCCGATGCGTGAGGCGGTTGATGAAGCCGCGCTGCGAGTGCGCGAAGGTGCGTCCATCAGTCAATCACTTTCCAAGAGCGGTCTGTTCCCCCCTATGGCAATACACTTGATCGCCAGCGGTGAAGCCAGCGGCAAATTGGATAACATGCTGGAACGCGCGGCCATCAGCCAGGAGCGTGAACTGGAGACATTGACCGGCACCTTGCTGGGAATCATGGAGCCGGCTTTGATACTGGTGATGGGCCTCATCGTGCTGCTTATCGTGCTGGGCATCCTGCTACCGATCTTCGATCTGGATCAAATGGTGCATTAAGTTCAAGGAGAAACCATTGAAACTTTTTACTGGCTTGTCGTGCGGATTGCTGTTGTTGCCGTTGACGGTTCTGGCTGCAGATCCATTCAATTACGACTATGTAGAGGTAAACTACCAGCATCAGTCGCTCCAGAACGGTTCGGATGCTACTGCGAATGGTCCAGGCCTGGAAGCGTCCTACACTATCTGGAACCAGCTACAGATTATTGGCGGATACGCACATCTGGATACCTCGGCGCCGATCTCGGATATCACCAATGATAATTCTTATGTCGGAATCCGCGGTGAGAGTACCTATAGCGACAGCACCGATTTCTACACGGATATTCTGTATCTCAACAATCATTCCAGCTATCAGGGAAACAGTAATAATGATGACGGCTACCGCGTGGCCTTGGGCATGCGTCATCTCTTCAACCGCTGGATAGAATTCGATGGTAGTGTGGGGCATAATTCCTTGACCCAATCATCCAACGATGCCAGCGTAGGCCTATGGGTCTATGCCACCTCCTGGTTGTCTGTGGGTGTGGATTACACACGTAACGCTGTTACCAGCAATACCAGCAGACTGCTTGTGCGAGCATATTTCTAACTTGTGCTGGAACTTTCGTGATATTTTGAAATCATATGTAGGCTCAGGATTTGCCTCCCCCAGGGATAGATGCCCATGCAACAAGCGATAGCTGGCATGGGTCGGGATTGTATTACGTCAACATCTTTACCTGGAGAATCATGATGAAAACAGCTTGCCTGCTTCCCGATTCCATCATATTTCTAGCCTTGTTTGCCCTGGCTTCGTCACCCGCCTTCGCCAAGGCGCCCGAGGCCAAAGCCACGATGACGGACGTATTTCACAACCTCAAAATCCGTAATCTGGGACCGGCCATTGCTGGGGGCCGCGTGACCGCCACTGTAGGCATTCCCGGCAACCCCAATATCTATTATGTAGGTGCGGCCGGTGGCGGCGTCTGGAAAACAGTTGATGGTGGCCTGCACTGGAAGGCCATTTTCACCAAGACGGATACTTCCTCCATTGGAGCCATTGCGGTTGCACCCTCGAATCCGAATCTCGTCTGGGTGGGTACCGGCGAAGTAAACATCCGCAATGACGTGCTCGACGGCGGCGGACTGTATTTGTCCCCAGACGCTGGCAAGACCTGGAAGCTTATGGGCTTCAAGGACGCAGGCCAGATCGCCAAGGTCATCGTGGACCCGCAGGATGCCAACACCGTGTGGGTGGCTGTGCTCGGTCATGTTTGGGGCGCGAATCCCGAACGTGGTGTGTTCAAGACCAGCGACGGCGGCAAAACTTGGAAGAAAGTGCTGTTCGTTAATAACCATACCGGCGCCATTGATCTGACCTTGGACGGCGACAATCCGCAAGTGCTATTTGCCGCCATGTGGCAGGCGCAGCGCTATCCCTGGACGCTCGATGACGGCGGTCCTGACAGCGGCATCTGGCGTTCCACCGACGGCGGTGATAACTGGACCAAGCTCACTACAGATTTGCCCAAGCCACCAATCGGCCGCATCGCTATCGCTGTGGCGCCGAGTAATCCAGAGCGTGTATATGCACTTATCGAAACCAAACGCGGCAATGGCTTGTTATTTAACTCCAGTGACATGGGCGATCACTGGCAGCAGGTAAGCGAGGACTATAACCTCGATGTACGCCCATTTTATTTTTCGCATGTGTATGTCGCACCCAACGATGAGAACAAACTATATTTCAGTTCATTCTTTCTGATGGAATCCGATGATGGCGGTCACACCGCCCGTCCAATTGATCTGAGCGTACACGTCGACCATCATGCTTTCTGGCAGGATCCCACCAATCCTGATCGCATTATCCAGGGCAATGATGGCGGAGCTTATCTGAGTATGGATGGAGGAAAGAGCTGGCGCTTCCTGGATGGAATGCCGATAGAACAGTTCTACATGGTGGCTGCCGATAGCAAGACGCCGTATAACCTGTGCGGCGGTCTGCAGGACAACAGCGGCTGGTGTGGTTCATCCAGCTCGCTGGCCGACAACGTGGTGAGCGGCAATGACTGGTACAACGTCGTGGGCGGCGATGGAGAATATGTCGTCCCCGCACCCAGCGACCCAAACATTATTTATGCCAATGCGCAAGATGGCGCCATCACCCGCTTCGACCTGCACACGCATCTGTCACCCAACATAATGCCGTACCTGCACGGACCTAGCGGTATCAACGATCTGGAAACCAAAGATCAGAAATACCGCTTCAACTGGACCTCGCCCATCGCCGTGTCACCCACCGATGTCAATACCGTGTACATGGGCGGCAATGTACTGTTCAAATCCACCGACGGCGGCACGCATTGGACAGTGATCAGCCCAGACCTCTCCCGTAACGACAAGAGCAAACAGCTCAATTCCGGTGGACCAGTGAATTATGATCTGTCCGGAGCAGAAACCTACGACACAATCTTGTCCATCACGCTTGCGCCCACCGATCCAAAAGTAATCTGGGTCGGAACTGATGACGGTTTGGTGCAGGTGAGCCGAAATGATGGCCAAAGCTGGAGCAACGTCACACCTGCGGGTGCGCCAAAATGGGGCCGCGTCTATCAAGTTGGTGTGTCGCCCTTCGATGCCGGTACAGCCTATGTGGTCTTCGACAATCATGAGATGGATGACCATAAACCCTATGTGTACAAGACAGATGACTACGGTAAATCCTGGAAGAACATCAGCAAAGGTCTGCCGGACCAACCGGTGTTGGTTGTGCGAGAAGACCCGAACATGAAAGGTTTCCTGATGCTCGGAAACATGACCGGCCTTTGGTACTCCCGCGATGACGGACGCCATTGGCAGCAGCTGAAGGCCGACTTCCCCGCCGCCGCAGTCTTCGATCTCAAGTTCGTGCATCACACTCTGGCGGTAGCCACCCACGGCCGCGGCCTGTTCGTGCTGGATAACCTCCGGCCTATTGAGGAAATGAATGACGATGTGGCTAAACAGGCATTCCACCTGTTCACACCTTCGGTCGGGACACAGTTCGTGCGCTGGTCGCGCGGCGAAGGCGCCGAGCCGTCCTTCACCACGCCGAATGCCCCCGACGGCCCCATGCTCGATTACTATCTCAAGACCGAGCTGAAGGCCACGCCGGCGGAAAAAGCCCAACATCACTCACCGGTGCAGATCGTCGTTACCAACAGCAATGGTCAAACTGTAGCTACCGATTACGGCCCTGCCAAAGCCGGTGTCAACCAGTTCGTATGGAACATGAGCTATGACGCGCCTACTCAGTTGGACTTTGAACAGCTGCCACCTTACGCCACTGCAGGAGGATTTAGCCCCAGTGGGTCCGCGGTGCTGCCAGGCACATACAAGGTGGCAGTGACCGCAGATGGCCAGACGCGAAACACCACGGTGACTGTCCGCAGCGATCCGAACCAGAACATCGCTCTAGACATCATGCAGGCGGATCTCAAGCTTGGTCTCGAAGTTAGAAATGAGACAAGTGCCTTCGACGAGATGCTCAACCGCATCGTGACGATGCAAAAGACGCTGGGTGACTTTGAAAACAGCACCGGTGCTGATGCGGCCCAAGCGGCGCGGTATGCGGCAGTGCTGACCCAGGCCAAGGCGCTCAACAAAAAGCTCACAGACCTGAAGAATAGTGTATACAACCCCGATCTTCAGCACATGGTGCCGGAGGACAATATCCATTGGCTGTCCCGGCTAAACGGCCAGTTGCAGAGTTTGAGCTTTGTAG
This sequence comes from Gammaproteobacteria bacterium, assembly GCA_050739415.1. GTDB lineage: Bacteria > Pseudomonadota > Gammaproteobacteria > Natronospirales > REEB76 > REEB76. The sequence goes on from JBOIBD010000137.1 coordinate 6,807, forward strand.
GC
>JBOIBD010000138.1:0-6756 GCA_050739415.1 Gammaproteobacteria bacterium
GGTCAAGGGAGCCCCGGTCCCTGGGAGCAGGTGACCGGGCAGATATTTCTGGGCGACGATGAGTTTGTACGCGACGCCCGCCGCCAGGCACGGGGCCGGAACCTGAAAGAAATCCCACGCCGCCAGCGGTTTGCCGGGCGGCCGGCTCTTAAAGCCTTATTTGCAGGTGAAACGAAGCTCACCAAGGTTCAGCGGAATGCCCTGATCCAACGCGCCCATCGCGAGCATGGCTATACGCTGGTGGCGATTGCGAATACCTTAGGGCTGCACTATACGACGGTGAGTAAAGTTATTAAGGATGGTCTGATCAATTGAGTGTTTCTGCAATGTGCAGGGCATTTTGTATCTCGGGATCGGACGGTAGAGTTCACGCCGGTGATTGGTCGTTGGATTTTGCGCTCTTTGCTCTCTCGCCACTCATGGTGTCCAATATCATGGCGCACATTCGGCTACGCGAACTGTCGACGCAACAGCTGCCGTCGCACGATATAGAGGTTGGCGAGGGCGCAGGTGACGAGGAGCCGATGGGCATTCTTCTTCAAGCCTCGGTAGCGGACCTTGACGAAGCCGAACTGCCGTTTGATCACGCGGAACAGGTGTTCGACACGAGCCCGGACTCTGGATTTGGTGCGGTTGCGTTCGCGATCTGCTTCACTGAGTGGATGGCGGGCGTAGCTCTTGTGATGGGTAAAGTCCTGGGCGTGCGGCGCGTGCTTCAGGATGGCTTGCGTCTGCCCAGTATAGGCGCTGTCGCCCCATACCCGGGTTTCCTTCCCATGCAGCAAATAGGGCAGCGCTTGGGAGTCATGGGTATTGGCCGGGGTGGCGAACACCGAGTGAATCAGTTTGGTATGGCTGTCTACCCCGATATGGGCCTTCATGCCGAAGTACCATTGGTTGCCTTTCTTGGTCTGGCACATCTCGGGGTCACGGCTTTTCGACTGGTTCTTGGTCGAGGACGGAGCGGTGATGATCGTGGCATCCACAATGGTGCCTCGGCCGATCTTCAACCCTTGGAACTGTAGGTGATGATTGACGGCGGCAAACAGCTTCGGGCCAACCCGTGGTCCTCCAACAGATGGCGAAACTTGCACAGCGTCGTCTCATCGGGCACCGGTTCGCGCCCGAGGTCCACCCCCACAAATGCGCACAGCGCCGGCGAATCGTACAGGGCTTCTTCCGCCCCAGGGTCCGTGAGATCAAACCACTGTGCGACCAGATACATCCGCAGCATCTTCTCAAGCCCCACCGTCGGCCGACCCACGCCTTCCACCTTCGGGTAATGCGGTTCAATCACGGCGTACAACTTCGCCCACGGCACTGCGCGCTCCATCTCGGCGAGAAACTGCTCGCGCCGGGTGCCTTTACGATAGCGTTCAAACCCGCTCGGCGACAATGTCATCTGTGAGCTGCCCATGGTTACGTCTCCCGATCATGAAACCTTGCACGCTAAGACAACACAAACGCATCGTAGTTTCCGGAATAAATCAGACCATCCTTAAGCATGAAAACTGATGTTTCAAGACCTGACCCCATTTTCTCTCTGCGCGCCGAACAGGTCGTGCAGGTGCTGACCCGGCTCTGTCGAGAACGCGGCGCACCGCTGCGCGTGTTTTGTGACAACGGCTCAGAATTTTCTGGACGCAGCTTCGATCTCTGGGCCTATCACCATCATGTTCAGATTGATTTTAATCGTCCTGGCAAGCCCACCGATAACGCATATATAGAATCGTTCAATAAATCATTCCGTGTGGAATGTCTGAACGCTCACTGGTTCGAATCGATGTCCGATGCCAAGTTTACGATCGAGGCCTGGCGGCAGGAGTACAATGTCACTCGACCTCACAGGGTGCTCAATAATCAAACGCCCCATGAATTTGCGGCTCAACAATGATTTTTAGATCCGGAAAGTTGCACTGGAACTGGATCAAGAATTGGGGGCCCTCCAATTGGCATAAGGCGCAGGTCGCGGTAAAGTAACTGTGGTATTCTGTTTCGGTTTTGACTAGGAGAACCCGATGAAAAGTAAACTTGTTGTGGCGACGTTGGTCATCACCTTGGGACTGCTGATGGCGTACGGCGCAAACGCCCAGCAATCGCTGAGCGAGTATTTAGGAGGGATGCGCCCCGTCGCGTCGGGACCGATCGCTCTGGTGAATCCGACGGCGCGCTGTACGGATAACTTTTTAGGGCAGACTTGCCCCACAGGCCAAACAATCTACACGGAAGTCGACATCTTAGACCCGAACTACAGCGCAGACACCTTTGCGGTCACGGCGGCGACGGCGCAAAGAATCGCGCAGAGCTGGAATACGGGGGACATTCTCAAGGCTTATTGGCATGATGAGGATGAGCAAACCCCTTTCTGCTCCGGCTACCAATACATCCTTTACAACAGCACGCAGAACAACTGGGCGTGCGCAGACAACTCCTGACCCGGACCCCGATCGGGTCAGTACCGAGATGAGCCTGTAGGTACTCGCCTACAATCTCAAGCGGGTTATGAACATCCTCGGAACCGACTCGCTACTGCAGGCCATGCTGGCCTAAAGACATCTGCCGTTTTATTCTGCAAGCCGATCCATATTCCGTAGTGGATTCACTTTTAAAGAGACAGGAAATGAAATTGTCTAACGGGCTCATTCCCGACTGCTTTTTGGAAATCGGACCGAAGGGAAATGAACCTTACACAGGGTGATTTTGGAAACGTATGCCGTGCACACGTAGCGTAATCCGCCTACTCACCGTCCTGGGCTTGGAGCTTGCGCTTTTGACCGGCGCCGCCTGGGCGTGGGCCGTCACACCCCCGGACACACCGGGGCCGGATATTCAGTCCCAGATTAATGCCTTGGTTAGCAATCTATCCTCTTCCAAAACAGTCGACGAGGACAGATGGCAAATCATTCAGCTCTGCCTGCTATTGTCCAAGTCGCCCGCGACCCCGAGCGCAGCCCAGTCGGAATATGCCCAAGGCGACTATCTCTTCCATAGCGCCCACCCGAACAGCGGGGCCGCAGAGTATGAAAATGCTGCGGCCGCGTTTGCGAGAGCCAGCCTGATCGCTCCCTGTGTGGCGGATTACTACCACGACCGCGCGCTCGCCTTGCAGCAGGCCTTGAAATACGGCGGTAGAACGCAGGATGCCAAGGACGCGGCCATGAGCTTGCACTGGTATCTCACCGCAGCCCCGAATACCCCGCAGGCTCAGAACATCATCAGCAACATTGGTGTGCTTGAAGATCAGGCGGGTGTCATCTCCGACACCCACCTCGGCTGGGTGCCGCTGGTGTGGGCGATGGATAATGCAGATACCGAAGCCGTGCGTTCGCTTTTGGCCAGCGGCGCGGATGTGAACGCCACGTACGATTATTCTTATATATCAAAAAAGAACGTGACCGCCTTGCAACTTGCAAGCCTCAGTGGCAATTTTGAAATTGTCAAGATGCTTGTTACAAGAGGTGCGAGAATAGACGCTGCTGACAGTCAAGGCGCCACAGCACTTTTTTTAGCAGCGATGAAGAACCATCTATCAGTCGTTCAATATCTCGTGACGCATGGCGCGGATGTCAATCACATAACTACCGATTCAAGCGATAACACTATTTTGGCGATAGCGGCGTGGAATGGCAACTTGGCAGTAGTCAAATTCTTGGTTTCAGCCGGCGCCAGGGTCAATTTACCCAATGGGAGCAGAGGACATGGATGGACCCCACTCGTTATGGCCTTGCTACAAAAGCATCTTGACGTCGCCCAATTCCTCATCTCGGCCGGTGCTAAAATAAACCAGGCAAACGCGGACGGCACTACGCCACTGATGAAGGTCGCTAAATACGACAATCTGAGCGCCGTGCAGCTTCTGATATCCCATGGCGCACAAGTAAATGCTATCGACGGGATGGATTATACGGCGCTTACATGGGCAGTGGCTGAAGGTAATATGGATGTAATTCGCTATCTAATCGCACACGGTGCGGATATCAATTGGGTGTCCAATTGGGCTGGTCTCAGCATAACTGGGTTTGCAGCCCTCGGAGGTCCACTCGATGAGGTCAAGTATCTTGTCGCTTCGGGTGCGGATATCAACACGCCCCGTGGCGGGCGTACGCCGCTGATTGCTGCCACCCAGGATCGTTGCCTGAAAATTGTGAAATTCCTGCTCTCGCAGCATGCCAGGGTAGACGCTGCAGACTCAGAGGGACACACGGCACTATTTTTGGCATCCACTTACGGATACATGGATATTGCACGCGAGCTCGTAAAGCACGGTGCCGATGTTAACTGGTCGAGCAACGACCAATCTCAAGACAACGTGCTGGGCATTGCGGCTTACAACGGCAGATTGAACATGGTCAAATTTCTGGTTGCTCACGGCGCAAACGTGAACTCTCAAATGAAAGATGGCTCAACACCGTTTGATTTAGCCAATGAATCCAACAATTCCGCAAACGCAAAAGACAAGATTGCAGTCGCCAACTTTCTGCGTTCGAAGGGTGGCATGAGTGGTCAAGCGCTGAAATCGGCAGCCTTGGGTTCCGGCAGTCTCGCATTTTTACTTTTGATTTTGATTTTTTCGGCTAAAAGGGGCGGGGTTTCCTCCCGCGTTTTGACAAGGAACCGCGCAAGAATGTGATAGGATAGTATTTGTCGGCCGGTACTTGATGCAAAATGCCTGAATCTGTTCCTCATGTTTCTGTGCAATCTGTAACAGTTATTAACAAGAAGCGCCAGACGCTCGATGAAGGCGTCAATTATTTGTGGGTGCCGGATAACGATCTTAGCAAAAACTCTGCATCGACATCATCACGAATGCTTGCTTTTGTGAGCCAAACTTTTGCCTGTTTCTCATTGCACAAAACCAGCTACCGTCATGAGAATAACCCGAGTTTATATTCAGTATGGGGAAACCCCGCGTTGGTAGCTCGGCGGTGTCCACCGCAAACTGAGCGATGTGTCACGGTGATAGCGGAGAAGGACGCGAAGCGCGCGGCGGACAGGTATTTCCGCCGCTGTTGGGACCGCGCTCGTTCAACTGGGGCGCCGGGATGGAATGCATCAGCACCGCCGCCGCGTTCATAAAAGCCAACATGCCCTATGGCGCCGGCAACACGCTCACGGACCAACAAGCCGGGATGTGGCGGCCTTCGTGGTCAGCCACTCGCGCCCGCACGCAGGCCCCGCGCTTCACCGGCAGCGTGTCAGAAACGCGCAGCAAATACCACTCGCGTGACAGTTACTATGGCCGGGTAATCAACGGCCAGTTGCTGGGTGCGCCACCGCGCTCGATCTCCCAACCGCAATCACCGCACTGAGTGATTGGTTCGCCCATCTGCCGGGGGGATAATTCGCCGACAGCTTCAAGTCTTCAGTGCAATCCCTGAGTCCCCTGAAGGGAGAAGTGCTGCCTCCCTTCGCTGAGCGACAAGGGATAACAGGCCGAACTGCCGCGCTGCCATCAATCCGGCACGTAATGTCGATTTCCTTCTGGACAATAATTGTCATACACCCACACTTGTGCCTGTGCCTTACCACCAGTCCAAAATTCGACACCAGGATCAGGATCATCTGAAAACATGATCGGAATGAAATACTGATTATCAGCATCAGCATAGTATGGATTGTTAGTTTGCGTTCCATCTGCTGCAATATCTATCTCATAATCGGTATGGTATGTCGCGTTTGTACAATTCATGTTCTCATGGAGCTCAGTTTTTGATCCATCATCGCTAACATCGAAAAGCAAAAATAAAAAACAGGGGTTTCGTTCTCATTGCTGTTCCCTCATAAAAAGATTCGATTGACCATTGCGTATTCAGACATAGGTGGATTCAACTCTGAGGTGCAACTTCAGCTGACAAGCTGAGTGGGCAAGCTGCGGTAGTATCGCGGCTTTTCCGACCGGCAAGTCGAAGGAGCACCGATGAAAGGCTACACGCAGCTTACCCGAGAGCAACGATACCCGATATACGCATACGGCAAGGCAGGCTTAAACCAGAGCGAGACGGCAGCGCATCTGCGCGTACACAAGGCGACGATTTCACGGGAACTGCGGCGCAACCAAGGCGCGCGGGGTTATCGTCCGAAGCAGGCGCAAGCCTGGTGTGAGCGCCGGCGGTGGCTAAGCCACGCTCCGCACATTGGGGTCGCCGAGTGGCGACGGGTGGAGCGCCTGATCCGGCAGGAATGGAGTCCGGTCGAGATCCGGGACCGGCTGATCAAGGAAGGCGCACGGCCCATCAGTCACGAATGGATCTATCAGCATCTGTACCGGGATAAACAGGCCGGTGGCCGGTTGTATCGGTCGTTGCGTTGTCAGCGGCAACGGCGCGGGCAACTGAAAAACCGCGTAAGTATTGATGCGCGTCCACAGCGGGTCGAGCGGCGTGATCGGATCGGGGACTGGGAAGGCGACACCCTCATCGGGCGTCACCACCGTGGCGTGCTGGTGTCCTGGGTGGAGCGCAAGAGCGGTTATACGGTGTTGGCGGCACTACCGCGGCGTACCGCCCAAGCCTTTCGGGAGGTGACGGTGAAATTGTTGCGCCCGTTCAAAGCCCGCGTGCACACGCTCACGCTCGACAACGGCACCGAGGGCGCTGAGCACGAACGGATAGTGACCTTCCCCCCAAAATAGTACCAACCCGGATGTGGGGAAAACAACATATCATGCCGCCTTACTGGCGAATACTGCTGGGGGTAAGTAGCCCAGCGCACTGTGCGGTCTGACTTCGTTGTAATGGCGGCGCCAGCCATCTATGG
>JBOIBD010000139.1:0-6756 GCA_050739415.1 Gammaproteobacteria bacterium
ATAACCTGACCTGCGGTGAATCGGGCACCGGGATCGGTGAGTACTACATGCGCTTGAATCTCACCAAGGACGTGTCTGATTTGATGGAGTACAAAGGCTGGCCGCTCAAGAAAGCCGTGAATTATGAAATCTACGACAAGCTGGTAAAGTTTGGCGGCAAGAACAGCGGCGGTCTGATTGCCCTGGATCGCAACGGCAACATCGTAACTGCGTTCAATACTTCCGGAATGTACCGCGGCTGGATCGATATCCGAGGTCATGTCGTGGTGAAGATATTCAAAGGCGAATAAACGCGCATGCCATTCGCCATCATCGTCCACGGAGGCGCCGGGGAGATTGCGCCGGACAGCGTGGATGCGCGTCTGTCAGGCTGCCGCGTGGCGGCAGAAGCTGGATATGCGATTCTCAGGAATAATGGCAGTGCGCTGGACGCGGTGGAAGCGGCCGTGGTGGTGTTGGAAAACAATCCGCTGTTCAACGCGGGAATCGGCTCGACGCTGAATCGCGAAGGCAAGGTGGAAACCGATGCGGCCATCATGGATGGTGCTGGGTTGAAAGCCGGCGCGGTGGCCGCGGTAAGCGGTATCCGCAATCCAATTCGACTGGCGCGCAAAGTCATGGATGCCAGCCCGCATATTCTGTTGGCGAGTGAAGGTGCGTACCTTTTTGCGCAGCAACACAACATTGAAACCTGCGATCCAAAAGTACTCGTGGTACCCACGCAGCGCGCACATTGGGAAAAGGAGCACGGCACCGTAGGCGCGGTGGCACTGGATACGAATGGACATCTGGCTGCCGCTACGTCCACCGGTGGCATTTTCAACAAGCTACCTGGCCGCGTCGGTGATACGCCGCTGATCGGTTGCGGCACTTTCGCAAATGAATACGGCGCCGTGTCCTGCACTGGTCTGGGCGAGGACATCATCCGCATGACACTGGCGCGACAAGCTACCTACTTGCTGGAACAAGGCCTGGATGCTGTGGCGGCGGCGCGTCAGGCCATGATTCATTTCACCGCCAAGACTCACGGCGAAGCTGGGCTTATTATGCTGGACCAAAGTGGCCAGACTGGCTTCGCACGTAATGCGGCCAACATGCCGGTTTGTGCTTTGGCAGTCGATGCGCGCATGATTTTGGAGGCATGATTCAGAATGAAATTCCTCTCTCAGAGGCAGGGTGGAGCAAGATATTCGCTACTCTCGCCACCGTTGTTGGAATTTTCAAAAAATAGCCTGCCCGATTTGACCACACGATTTCTTTAACGTTTAGTTCGGAGAATAACCATGCATCACGTCCGTCGTTTTCTAATCTTACTGGTTGCCCTGATCGCCTTCACTCCGGCTTTTGCGGCCCAGCAGTCGCCCAAGACCGACCCTTATCTGAGCGCGCTGCAGTGGCGGCTGATCGGCCCGTTTCGGGGCGGACGCTCGGTGGCAGTGGCAGGAGTGATATCCGAACCGCGTACGTTTTATTTTGGCGCGGCTGGCGGTGGGGTGTGGAAAACCACAGATGGCGGCATCAGCTGGCAAAACGTGTCCGACAAGTTCTTCAAGACTTCGCCGGTGGGCGCACTCGCTGTGGCACCCTCCGATCCGAACGTGATTTATGCCGGTATGGGTGAATCCTCCATCCGCGGAGACATGATTACGGGCGACGGCATCTATAAATCCATGGATGCGGGCAAGACCTGGCAGCATATGGGCTTGGAAAATACCCACGTCATCAGCGAGATCGTGGTGGACCCGAACGATGCCAACACCGTGTACGTGGCGGCGCTTGGGCACGTGTTCGGCCCCAACCCGGAACGCGGTATTTATAAATCCAGCGACGGGGGCAAGACCTGGAAGAAGGTGCTCTACAAGAATGATGAGACCGGCGGCATCGATGTGGCCATCGATCCCAGCAATCCGCGCATCCTGTTCGCCTCCCTGTGGCAAGCGTCACGTAGCCCCTGGATGATGTCCAGCGGCGGGCCGGGCAGCGGTCTGTATAAATCCACTGATGCAGGCGAAACCTGGAAGAACATCTCGCAGAATGCGGGTTTGCCCACCGGCATTCTCGGCAAGATCGGCGTAACGGTATCCGGAGCTGAACCGAATCGTGTGTATGCCATCATCGAAGCCAAAGAGGGTGGCGTGTTCCGTTCCGATGATGACGGCGCCACCTGGCAGCAGCTGTTCCATGGCTCGGAATTGACACAACGCGCTTGGTATTACATGCGCATCTATGCCGATCCCAAGAATGCTGATGTAGTGTATGCGCCGCAAGTGGACGGCTTATTCAAGTCTGTAGATGGCGGTGTCACCTTCAAGCCACTGGACACGCCCCATGGCGACAACCACGTACTGTGGATCAATCCGCAGCATCCGCAAATTATGGTGGAAGGCAACGACGGCGGCGCGACCGTAAGTTATGACGGCGGCAAGACCTGGAGCAGTGAAGACAACCAGCCCACCGCGCAGATATATCACGTGACTTTAGACAATCAATTTCCGTTCCATATTTACGGCGCGCAGCAGGACAATTCAACCATTGATATTGTGAACCGCGGCGAAGGTGGCAGCATCGGTGTGCGTGATTGGCAGGACTCGGCGGGCGGTGAGAGCGGCTGGGTGGTGCCCGATCCCGCGAATCCCTGCGTGGTGTACGGCGGCGGTTACAGTGGTTTGCTGGAGCGTCTGAATAAATGTACACACCAGACGCGCCTGCTGGATCCATGGCCGGACAATCCCATGGGCCATGCGGCGGCGAATCTGAAGCACCGCTTCCAGTGGACCTATCCGATCCTGGTGCCGGCCAACGAGTCGCATACTATTTATGTCGCCTCGCAATACGTACTGCGCAGCCGCGACGATGGTATGAGTTGGCAGACCATCAGTCCTGATTTGACCCGCAACGACAAAACGAAACAGGTCGCTGCCGGCGGACCGCTGACCAAGGACAACACCTCGGTCGAGTACTACGACACGGTGTTCGCGCTGGCGGAATCGCCGGTGAAACAAGGCGTGTTATGGGCCGGGTCCGACGACGGTCTGGTGCATGTATCGCGTGATGATGGTGCGCATTGGGACAACGTGACACCCAAGGACCTGCCGGAATGGAGCACGGTGGCCATAATAGAGGCTTCACACTTCGATGCGGGTACCGCGTATGTCGCGGCCTATCGTTACCGTCAGGATGACTTTCATCCGTATCTATTCAAGACCGAAAACTATGGCCAGAGCTGGACGGCCATAGACAATGGCATACCCGCCGATGAACCCACATTCACGATTCGCCAGGATACGAAAGACGCGAATCTGTTGTTCGCCGGCACCCAGCGCAGCGCGTATGTGTCGTTCGACAACGGCGGCCATTGGCAGTCGCTGGCGCTGAATCTTCCGGCGGTGCAGGTCTCCGATATGGCAGTCCAGGATCGCGAAAACACGTTGGTGATTGCCACCCACGGCCGTGCCTTCTGGGCGTTGGACGATCTTGGATATTTGCGTCAATTCGCGTCGGTGAAAAAAGGCGAGACGCATCTATTCGCGCTTGAGCATACCTATCTGTTATCTGGTGGGGGCTTTGGCGGCGGCGGTAGCGATGAAGGCCACAATCCTGCCAGCGGCGCGGTGATCTTTTATAACCTCAAATCCGCACCTGCCAAGGATCAGGAAATCAAGCTCAGCATCCTGGATGCCAGCGGCAAGGATATTCGGGATTTCAGCAGCAAGACCTTCGGCAACGGTGAACCGGTGAAACCCGAGCAGGGTTTCTATAGCAGCGGCAAGCCATTGCCGGAGCAGCTGCCCAACAAGGCTGGTATGAACCGCTTTATCTGGAACCTGCGTTATCCAAACGTGACGCATGTGCCGGGTGCGGTACTGTGGTTCGGCAGTGAGCGCGGGACCAGAGTGTTGCCTGGCACTTACACTGTAAAACTCACGGTGGACGGTCAAAGCTACAGCCAACCACTCACGATAGCGAACGATCCGCGCTCGAAACTGAGTGCCGACGATCTAAGTGCGCGGCAGGCACTGCTTACGCAGATCTACGCAAAGTTCGATCAGACGAACAAAGCTATCGTCGGCCTGCGCAACCTGCGTGATCAGATCAACGGTCTTAGTGGGCGCTACGCCAAATTACCACAGGCTAAGTCGCTCGGAAACGACGCCAAGCCGCTGCTGAATCAACTCACCAGCATTGAGGACGCGCTCATCCAGAGCAAGGCACATGCCAGCGAGGATGTGCTGAACTATCCGATCCGTCTCAACAACAAGCTGGCAGCACTGATCTTTACCGTGGAGTTCAGCAACTCGAAGCCGACGGCGCAGGACTACGCGGTGTACAAGGAACTGGAAAGCCAGACCGACACACAGCTTGCTCGCTGGCAGAACGTGCAAACCAATGTGCTACCGGCACTCAACACCAAGATCAAGGTGCTGGATCTGCCGGCGGTTTATATCAAGAAATGAAGAAATTGTAGGAGCGGAATGCCTGCTGCGCTATATATAAAGATAATCGCGGCGAGTATCGCCGCTCCTACAAAAGATAGAAATGTAGAGCGCATTGATGCGCCAGTGTTTTGTGGGAGCGACAGCCCCTGTCGCGATGGATTTTATAAACGACAAGTATTGCAGCGGGGACAGATTTTTGCTCCTACATTAGTGCCTGGATTCATGGGAGATTTTGTATGAATACCCGCACCTTGGCCGCGTTGCTCATAAGCATACTGGCGGCAGTCGTTTGCATCTATCTGCCATTTGTACCGCAAACCGTGCTTCCGTTCGGTACAAAACCGCTGGATCGCGAGCATTACATGGTCGGGACCAGTTCTTACGACGTGCCCTTGCCTGCTGGCTTGCAAGTGGGTGACGTGGTGAACACCACACACATGGACACCTTGTCGCGGCTCGGTGTGACTACCTTCTCGATTCCGCCGGCAGGCACCCGCATTACCTTGAATGTGAGCAGACAAGGCCATGAGCTACAGGTGCCGGTGATGTTTGTACCGATGCCGGTCACCGTACTCAATATGACCGACGTGGTGCTCGGTATCGCGCTGATCTGGTTGGTAGCCGCATTGGGTCTTTTGATTTTATGGCGTGGGTATCGGCTGGCCGCGACAGGTGTCGGCATTTGGTGTCTGGCCAAACTGTGCTGGGAAATTCCCATCAGTTTGCCGCTGCCGCTGTCAATCTCCGGCTGGGTGGATGTGTCGGGTATGGCCGTGCGCCATGTAGGCACCCTCGTTGGTCTGTATCTGGTAGCCGAGGACTTGGCGCTGGAGCAGGTAGATATCAGGACCCGGCGCTTGGCACGTTCCGGGTTCATCCTGTTGATGATCATTTATCTGTTGGGGTTCAGTGGCAACGACCTGGCCTTTCTCCTGGGTGGACAGTGGCTTTTCAATCCCGCACATTTGAATGCCCGGGTCGTGGCGCACGTGCTGGCATTCGCCATCCCCGTCGTCTTGCTGGTGCTGCGTTACCGTCGGGTACAGGCCATGGAACGTGCCCGTATACGCTGGGTATTGTTGAGCGCTTTGGGCATAGTTGCGGCGTATCTCGTTACCGGCAGCCTTGAGGATGTCGTACTGAACGACGTTACCAGCGACATTCTTTATAGCGCTTTCAATGCCGCCGCCTTCATTGGATTCACCTATGCGGTGTTGCGTCACCGGTTGGTGGCTGTTCGTGTCGTACTGAATCGGGCTCTGGCATACGGCTTTGTGTTAACCGTTATCGTAGTGGTATTCAGTGTACTGGAGAGTCTGATCGAGCATGCTGCGCTGGGTGACAAGGCGAACGAATTGCTACTCCTTGGGGTGCCGCTGGTGCTTGGCATCTTGTTGAACAATATGCACAAGCGCATAGAGCATTGGGTGGAGTATTTGTTTTTCCGCAGGCAATTCCACGCGGAAGCAGCACTGTCACAATTTGCCAAGGAGTGTGGCTTTATCACCAGCGCCCAGGTGTTGTTGGACCGCGCCGTCAACGAAGTCATGCGGCATACCGGCGCACCTGCAGTGGCTATATACGAATATGTGGGTAACGGTTACCGCCGACTACGGCAACAGGGCGAGCGCAGCTTTCCAGCCAAACTTTCCATTGACGATCCGGCCTGCGTGCGGCTGCGCGCCAACCTGACACAATCGGATCTTGATGACCTCGGCAGTGCGCTGGGTGAAGATGGCTTGGTGTTTCCCGTGGCACTACGCGGCCTACTCGTAGGTACACTTGTTTGTGCTTCGCGGCCGGGGGAATTGTACACACCCAAGGAACAAGCACTACTGCAACACGTTACGCGTGAGGTCGGCGCTTCGCTGCATGCCATGTACGTGGATGAAACCCAATCCTTCATGTCCGAAGTAGCGAACGGCGTCTTGCCCGCATCGGCCGAAACACAGGGCACAGCGAAGCGGCTTATACGCGGAGAGCTGGCAGCGTAAAACGAAATAACAAACCATTGGGGTTCGCTTGCACATCATTATCCTGTGGGAGCGACGGTATCCGTCGCGATGGGTAACGCGGCAAGTATTGCCGCTTCTACCCCCCTCTCCCCTTGAGGGAGAGGGGGGACAGAATCAAATGAGTTCTGATCGTTTCGATTACCGCTTGGGTCTCGATTAATACCTCATGATTCCAGAAGCGTAATACGGCAAACCCTTGTGAATGCAACCAGTTTGTTCTTGATTCATCCTTGTCTAGTTGCGACATGTGCTTGCCACCATCCACCTCGATGACAAGATCAGCTTCAAAGCATACAAAATCAACG
>JBOIBD010000140.1:0-6706 GCA_050739415.1 Gammaproteobacteria bacterium
GTCGCTCCCCGGTTGCCGCCAGGATCGCGGAGCGGATTGCATCCGGGCTGGTGCCCACCACTGCCTTCTGATTGACGTAGTAATGTCCTTGGGAATCGATGGTCACTTCGACACCGGTAAGCCGATTGGGTGATGGGCTTACACTTGCACTGGGAAGCTCTACTGTCAGGCTGGTGTTCTGTATGAAGTGAGTGGTCATCATGAAGAACACCAACAGCATAAGCATCACGTCCACGAGCGAAATGTAATTCAACTCGGGATCCTCCCATCGGCGGGGACGGAGGTTCACGCGCGCGCCCTGCGTCCGGATACAGGCTTGACAGCAGGTTCTGCCACCGGTGGCGTAGTTTCGGCGCCACGCACCGCATTCATGAGTCGCACGGTCTCACGTTCCATGCGATCCACAAGGTCATCCACCTTGCCACGCAAATAGCGATGCAGGATGTACGCGGGAATGGCCACCACGAGGCCGGCCACCGTCGTGATCAATGCCTCGGAGATACCGCCTGCCAATGCCGTGGGATTGCCGAGACCAGCGGTGGAGATTGCCGCAAATACGCGCATGATGCCCAGTACCGTGCCGAGCAGACCTAGCAGTGGTGAAATGGTAGCAATCGTGCCAAGCGAGATGAGATAACGATCCAGCTCGTGCACCACATGACGGCCGGTATCCTCGATTGCTTCGTCCATGACTTCACGCTTGGCATGACGGTTTTCAAGACCAGCAGCCAGAATGCGCCCCAAAGGTGAACCTGCACGCAGAGTTTGCAGCCGTTCCTCATCCAGCTCGCCGCCCTTGAGCCAGTTCCAGACCTGAGCGGCCAGATGCTCAGGGGCAACATGCCTGGTCTGTAGAGTCCAGAGGCGTTCTGCCACGATGGCTACCACCACGATGGAGCACAAGATGAGCGGTGCCATGAGCCAGCCACCGGACTTGATGATTTCAAACATTCGAGACGCACATCCGATGATGAATCTCGCGCATCATACTGGATTTACCCGCCGGGCGAACGGCGGTTATAGTTCAGCGTGCAGTCCAGAAATGAGCCGCATCCAGCCGCCAGCGGCTGACCAGCTGTGGTTGCTGTCCGGGCCACAGGCGGATCTCCACGGCACCCGCAGTAACAGTGTCGAGCAACTCAGCGCCGGCGTGGTTGTATACCCCTACAACCTTCGCTTTTGGAAAACCCCAGCGGTTGCGGTAGCCCACTGGGAACAGGGCAAATCGCGGCGATACAGCCTTCACAAACTCCTCGCTTGATGATGACAGGCTGCCATGATGTGGCACCACCAGCACGTCGCTGCCGAGCCGGGCGTTATCCAGTGACAGTAACCGCTGTTCGCCGTGGCGCGTCAGATCTCCCACCAGTAAAGCTTTGCCATCTTTACCGCTTATCTGCAGAACACAGGAAGCATCATTACCCTCGATAGGCCCATCTGTGTCGGGCGACAATATATCGAAACGCACGCCATCCCATTCCCAGGATTGGCCGCGCACACAGCGCTGCGCACCGACTACCCGTTTCGGATCACCGGAGAGCACCGGCATCTTCGGGTATGCCGTGTGCAGACTGCGCAGACCGCCTGCATGATCATTATCACCATGACTCACAATGGTGAGATCGGGTACACCGACACCACGGCTTTGCAGCCAAGGGATCACCACCAGTTCGCCGGTATCGGAATGATCGGAAAACGCCGGCCCCGTGTCGTAGATCAAAGTATGCTGAGTGGTACGCACCACGGCGGACAACCCCTGCCCGACATCCAGCAAGCTCAGATTGAAACCACCTTGGGGGATACCCGGGGCCACTGGTAGAAATAATGGCAACAGCAAAACTGCACCGAGCCAGCGTCCGGGTATTTGACGCGGCACCATAATCCAGAATGCGCCAATGACCGCGGCCACCAGTACAAACATCGAAGGTTCAGGTGTCACAACATGTGCAAGAGATAAATGCGATAGATGTTCCAGCAACGGCCAAGTCAGTGCGATCACACTCGTTGCCAATTTGAGCAGCAGTGCCCCGAGCCACGGCCAGATTCCGAGAAACACCGTGCCCGTCAATACCAACGGCACTACCAGCAGGCTGTATATCGGAACTGCCACGATATTAGCTAAAGGTGAAACCAGTGTGGCACGGTGAAAGAACAACACCAGCAGCGGCAGCAAACCGACACCCACGGCCCACTGGGTACGGAGCAATTGCATGACTTTGCCGCGGCCTGCGTTCAAGCGGCCGCTGAATACAAAAAATATCGCTGCGACTGCGGCGAAGGACAACCAGAATCCGATCTCGCCCGCCGATAGCGGATCAAGGACCAGCACGCCAATCAACGCCAAACCGAGCATGTCCCAGGATCGTACATGCCGCCGCAACAATGTCGCACCCGCCAACGCCACCAGCATGATCAGAGCACGCTGCGTCGGCACCGAAAATCCGGCCATAGCGGCATACAATGAAGCCAGCAGCAAAGCCATTAATGCACTGGCAATGGGTGCCGGCAGGCGTGCGCACAGCCACGCACTGCGCCGCCAGAAAAACCGCATCAATAGAAATACCAATCCCGCCACCAATCCGATGTGCAATCCGGAAATGGCGACGAGATGCGCGGTGCCGGTGTTTTGGAACACTCGCCATTGCTCGACGTCGATGCCGCTACGATCACCGACAGCGAGCGCTGCAGCTACACCCGAAAAATTGTTTTGATTCAATGCACGTTGGATAGAAGCCAAGATGGCCGCACGTGCACGCAACAAGGGAAAATGCACCGCAGCATCTACAAGTTTCGCCTGGTCGTGAACCACATAACCCGTAGCGCCGATACCGTGACGGAACAGCCAGCCCTCGTAATCAAAACTGCCGGGATTCATATAGCCGCGAGGCTGTTTCAAGCGCAGCGTGAAGTGCCAATGCTGGCCGGGTGCGGGAACAACGGCGATTTTCGACCAACTGAGACGGATGAGTTTGGGAATGCCCTGGCCCGGTGCGCGGCCATTCATCTGCTCCACGGCAAACTCGAATCTCACATAATCGAGCTGTTTTTCGGGGATGGAGGCGACCCAACCGCTCACCGCGACATCATGGCCTTCCAACGCGGGTGCAAGACGCATGGCAAGCTGATTTTGGGCGCACCACCAGCACCAGCCAAAGCCAATTAGCGCGAATACAAATATTCGCCCCGGCTTCCACAACCAAGCCAGCATCCCCAGTGGCACACCCGCCAGTAGCCACGGCCAGGATGGCAGCTCCGGCAGTGTCAAAACTACCAACACCCCGGCCAACATCGCGATCCCTGCGATTCCCATAATTTCGTCTCAGCTCCCAGACCGTGGATAATGGGTGCACTCTGTAGTGGCCTGCCTATATCAAGCGGTGCCCCCAGCAGAAGATTAACCTAAAAATCCATCCTATTGCGCTGGCAATCATTGAAGTACGTCTAGGAGCATCCTCGGCCATATGCCACGCAAATTTCTTAATAAATTCATGCCGGACCGGCAAAAGCTGCGCGTGAAGCTTGGCGGTAAATGGTACCTACGGCCCTTCCGGGAATTACTCTACGACCCAGCCCTGTGGCACATAAACCGCCGCGGTACCTGTGGCGCCTTGGCAATTGGCTTGTTCATCTGTTGCTTGCCGATCCCCGGCCACACGCCGTTGGCGATACTCGGGGCGCTTTACTGGCGTTTTAACCTGCCACTCGCAGCGGTAACCGTGTGGTTCAACAACCCCTTCACCATGGGGGGCATTTACTACATTTGCTACAAATTAGGCGCCAATCTGCTGCATGTGAATTCGCTGCCCTTCCCGGGCCACTTCTCCCTGGACTGGCTGTTCAGAGAATTTTCTAATATCTGGGAGCCCTTGTGGCTGGGTTGCATCATCGTTGGCCTGATGCTCTCCCTCTTCGGCTATATAGCGCTGCGCATCACTTGGAGCATTTCCATCCGCAGGCGCTGGCGCAAGCGCGAGCGGGAACGGGTCGCCAAAAAAACCGCTGGGTAATTCACGCTTATTTTGTATTCAAGATAGCTCTACTCGCGCAATAAGCCGTCTTCCAAATGCAGCACGCGCCCCATGCGTTCAGCCAGGCGCACATCATGCGTCACCAGCACCAGACTGGTATTGAAATCACGATTCAGTTCCAGCATAAGTTCATATACTTGTGCGCCGGTGTGGGTATCCAGGTTGCCGGTAGGCTCGTCTGCCAGCACCGCCGCCGGTTGATGGATGATTGCACGCGCTACTGCCGCGCGCTGGCGCTCGCCGCCAGACAATTGCCCTGGCTTGTGATACAGACGTTTGCCCAAACCCACCCGCTCCAGTAATTCCACAGCACGCTGCCTGGCTTCGCCAGTTTCGGTTCCACGGATCAGGAGCGGCATGGCCACGTTCTCCACCGCGGTAAATTCCGGTAGCAGATGGTGAAACTGATACACGAAACCCACGGCACGATTGCGCAGAGTCCCGCGTGCGGCATCGCTCAGACGATTGATGGCTTCTCCTGCCACCAGCACTTCGCCGCTGGTCGGCAAATCCAACCCGCCTAATAAATGCAGCAGGGTGCTCTTGCCGGAACCGGATGCGCCCACGATGGCCACACGCTGGCCAGCTGCCACCGACAGGTTAATGCCGTTCAGTACTTCGACAACGCTTCCAGTCTCCCGGAAATGTTTGACGAGATTCTCACAACGAATTACCCCGGTTTCGTTGCGGTCATTCGTCATGACAGACCGCGCGGTGCTATTCATAGCGTAGTGCCTCGGCCGGCTGGGTACGGGCTGCACGCCACGCGGGATACAAGGTAGCCAATATGGTCAAGACAAACGTGGCGATGCAAACCTTGAGCACATCACTCACGTATATATCCGATGGCAAATTACTGATGTAATACACGCTGGCAGGGAATATCTGCACATGGAACACATGTCGCATAAATTCCAAGATGTTGTTGACGTTTTTGGCCAGCAGGACACCGAGAACCAACCCCAGCAATGTTCCCAGGAATCCGATCAAAGTGCCCTGCACGATGAATACACCCATGATCCCTTTCGGAGTCATACCGAGAGTACGCAGGATGGCAATATCCGATTGTTTGTCGGTAACCGCCATGACCAGCACAATGATGATGCTGATGGCCGCCACCAGGTCGATCAAAGACAGAATCACAAACATGACGTTTTTTTCGATAGCGATGGCAGTCCACAGATTTGCGTTCTGCTGCGTCCAGTCACTCACGTAATAAGCGCCGTTGAAGGCCGTCACCAGCCGGCGTGCGATATCCGGCGCCAGCAGATTGTTATCCAGTTTAACGCGCACGCCAGTAACTGTACTGCCCATGCTATAAAGCGTCTGGGCATCCTTGAGATTGATGAGCGCCAGACCGCTGTCGTATTGATACACCCCAGCGTAAAAGATTCCAGCCACGGTGAAGCGCCGCAGACGTGGAATGATGCCTGCCGGCGTCACGTTACCCTGGGAGATCAGCATGACTACCTTGTCGCCGGGGCCCACACCCAGCGCATAAGCCAGATCCTTGCCCAGTATGATGTTGTAACTGCCGGGTGTCAGATCATTTAAGCTGCCGGTAATGAGCTTCTTGCCGACATCCGAGACATTGGCGACATCGCCGGGGATAACGCCGCGCACGATAGTGCCACTCATGTTAGAGCCGTTCGCGAGCATCGCCTGGTCTTCGATATAAGGCGCCGCGCCGGTCACGTGCGGCTGGCCTTGCACTTTCCGCATGACCGCTTGCCAGTCATTCAGCTTGCCTTCATAACCTGAGACCGTCACGTCGGACACCATGCTCAGGATGCGAGTGCGCAGCTCGTTCTGGAAGCCGTTCATCACCGACAGCACGGTAATCAGCGCCATCACACCGATGGCGATGGCTACCATGGACATGAAGGAGATGAAGGAGATGAACTGGTTGCGGCGCCGGGCGCGGAAATAGCGCAGACCTACAAACAGCGGCAGGGGTCGAAACATGGGCGGGCATTAAAACATAAATGACGCATCCCAAGCCCACGAATTTACGGATCAGCCATCTTTTGCTGGTTTCTATACATACGTTTGGGACAGTCTCGCACCCCGGATTTCGGAGATATTGGCGCCTAGGATTCGACCGCTCGGCTCATCGTGTCAGACTTTACCAACGGAAAACCCGCCTCACCCGCCTTATAAGCTGGCTTATCAAGGAAATCATGTAAGTTTTTGCCCTAAAAGGCTTTTTAGCATGAAATTCCAGTGCTATATTTAGCTCCTAAATCTGGGCCGGGTTTGAACCTGAGGGATATCCAACATGGGGCGACATCTCATATTTTCCGTTCTGGCAGCTGCACTGCTGACATTCGCAGCCGCCGCCAACGCAGACAAGCCTGCGCCAGCTGCCAATCCGGCGCCCACCGCAACCACGGCCACCCATGCCATCAGCACGGTGAACGCGCCTACCACCAATACCTCTGCACCAACCGCTTCAGCGGCTCCAACTGCATCGGCTCCTGCAGTTCCTCCCGTTACCCCAGCTGCGGCCTCAACTACAGCTGTCGCTACTGTAGAACCTGCGGTTGCCCCGGCTGCTGCAACTAATGCTTCTCCTACTGCTCCCGTAGCCACGCCGGCCGAGACAAACCCTGGAATTTCCATGCCCACCCGTGGGATGAGCATGGCCAATGTCGAGCATATCTTTGGTGCGCCGCAGG
>JBOIBD010000141.1:0-6560 GCA_050739415.1 Gammaproteobacteria bacterium
GGTGAAATTACTGCGTGCGTTGCAGGAAAAGGAGGTCCGCCCGGTCGGTGCGAACCATCCGGTCGCAGTGAATGTGCGCATCATCTCGGCGACGCACCGGGACCTGGAACAACAAGTCGCAGCACGCGAATTCCGAGAAGATCTGTTTTACCGGTTGGCAGTGGTGCCGCTGACCATGCCGCCGTTGGCGGCGCGGCGCGAGGACATTCCGCTGCTGGTCACCCACTTTCTAAGTCTATCGTCTAAAAACAGTGGGAAGAAAATCAGAGGTTACTCGCCCCAGGCCATGGAATTGTTGTTGAGTGCTCCGTGGCCGGGCAATATCCGCCAGTTGCAAAACGTGGTGGAGCAGACCGTCGCGCTCACCACCACACCCTTGATCCCGGAGGCACTGGTGCTAAGCGCGCTGCGCGACAAGACCGGACAGGTGGCATCCTTCTCGGAAGCGCGGGAACGATTCGAGCGCGAATACCTGGTGCAGTTGCTGCAGATCACCGCTGGTAACGTGAGTCAAGCAGCGCACCTTGCCAAGCGCAATCGCACCGAGTTCTACAAACTGCTGCACCGTTATGAGCTTGATCCCGTCGCATTCCGCACTGGCAGCGATGAAAGTTGAATTTACTGCGTGCTCCCTGTAACCGGTGGCAGCAGCCACATATGGCTGTACCAGTAATAACGGCTGTTCACCAGCGCCGTGCAGTTGTAGCGGCTGCGGCCCACACCCAATGTGTGATCAGCTTGCAAACTGAAGCGTGTCTTGGCCGCGTCCAACCAAGTGATGGGCATGGCCGGCCCGTTCAGATAACAACGCAAGGCCGCCGGTGGTATTACCCCCGGGGCCAGCGTGACGCTTAACCGTGGCGGATTGTTGTTTGTAATAAGTGGATTCCAGGGGGTGAGCTGCTTGATTGGCATCGGCAGACTTTCGGCCTTGAGGGTGAAACTCGCCAGGTTGCTGTAGCCTTCCTCAATGGGAAAGCGCGGTAGTGCCCGCGGATCAAACGGTTCGCCTGCGGCGCCAGCTTGCTGACCAAACGCCACGAAATCCAGACCGTTCACCAATTCCGCCAGATCCCGGTCGTACTCGCCATACGGGTAGGCGAACAATTTCGGTGATTCGTTGGTCTTGGGTCCGAGTTCCGCCTGCAATCGTGCCTGCGCCTGCAGGATATCGCGGCGCACCCGGTCGGCCCAGGCAAGATCAGTCTCGCCTTTTTCTCTGAAAGGCAGATGTGCATGATCCACAGTATGATCGCCGTAGCTGGCGCCGTGCTGCTGCATCTCGCGAAGCTCGTCCCAGGTCATGAAATCCGGCAGGTGCGCATCCACTGCACCGGTTTCCACAAATACGGTAAACGGCCAGCCGCGTGCCTTGAGCCGCGGATAGGCATACTCGTAGACGGTCTGGAAGGCATCATCAATGGTGATGGCTACTACGTGATCCGGAATGGGCCTGCCGGATTTCAAATACTCCACAATCTTCTGCAACGACCAGACCTGATAATTGTTTTGCGCCAGCCAGTTCAACTGCGCATCAAATTGATCCAGACGAATGTTGGTAGAGGGATGGCGATCATCGCCAAAACGGTGGTAGATGAATACCACGGCATGCGAAGGAATTATAGCGGCAGACGCTTGCGCAACAGCCAATGACGGTAGGACAACTAGCACCGCTATACAAAGCAGCTTACGCATGGGTCAAAACCTCAATCCCCATCGTTGATTCGTTTTCCCCAGGTCGATCTCTATTTATTAATCGCATGGATGGCACGCTTATCAACGGACAACGACGCCTCGTGCATAGCTTCGGACAGTGTCGGATGGGCGTGGATGGTGCGCTGGATATCCTCGGCGCTGGCGCGAAATTCCATGGCTGTTACCGCTTCCGCGATCATCTCTGAAGCCATCGGCCCCACGATGTGCACACCCAGTATCTCATCGGTATCCGCGTTGGCCAGCATCTTCACCATGCCGGTGGCCGCCTCCATGGCCTTGGCGCGCCCGTTGGCAGCGAACGGGAAGGTGCCCGCTTTGTACTTTATACCCTGCTTCTTTAGTTCCTCTTCGGTCTTACCGACCCAGGCAATTTCGGGCCAGGTATAGATGACAGAAGGAATCACGTCGTAATTCATCTCGGCGACTTTGCCGGCGATCAGATCCGCCACCATGATGCCCTCTTCCGACCCCTTGTGGGCCAGCATGGGCCCGCGCACACAGTCGCCAATTGCCCAAATGTTCTTCATGCCGGTATGGCATTCATCGTCCACCTGGATGAAGCCACGTTGATCGAGTTTCACGCCGATGCCGTCTTCAAGTAGATTTCGGGTGGCTGGCCGGCGGCCCACGGCCACGATCAACTTGTCCACTTCGATGTCGTGCTTACCGTCCTTGTCTTCGTAATGCACCGCCACGCCGGTCTTGCCCTTGCCGGCGCTGGTAACTTTTGCGCTCAGGCGCACATCGAGTCCCTGCTTTTTGAATTCACGCGCCGCGGTCTGGGCGATCTGCTGGTCCGCCATAAACAGAAAATTGTCCATGGCTTCCAGGATGGTCACTTGCGAACCCAGACGATGCCAGACGCTGCCCAGTTCCAAGCCAATGACGCCACCGCCGATGACACCCAGGCGCTTGGGTATAGCTGTGAATTCCAGCGCACCCCAGGAGTCCACAATGTCCTTGCCGTCGAATGGTGCAATCTTCAACTCCACTGGCTCGGAACCCGCGGCGAGAATGACATTTTTCGCATCGAGGATATCTTTCTTCTTCGCATCATCGAAATCCGCCACTTCGACTGTTCCGTTCTTGAGCAAGCGCGCGGTACCGCGAATGCCTATGACATTGTTGGATTTGAGCAGCGTCGCGATACCACCGGTGAGGCTGCTGACGATCTTGACCTTGCGTGACTGCATAGCCGCCACATCCATCTGCGGCGTGCCCACCTTGATGCCGTGCGCGGCAAATTCGTGCTGTGCCTTATGGAACATCTCGGAGGATTCCAGCAATGCTTTTGACGGAATGCAACCAGCATTGAGGCAGGTGCCGCCAAATGCATGCTTGCCATCCAGGTTCTTCCAATTATCCACGCAGGCAGTCTTGAGACCGTGCTGGGCCGCGCGGATGGCCGCGACATAACCGGCCGGACCGGCACCGATGACTACGACATCAAATGATTGGCTCATTTTATTTTCCTTGCGAAGAAATCCATCCCTCACCATTCTTTCTCCCGCAAGGGGAGAGAAGATAACGGTTGGGAATCAGATTTGTAACAGCATCCTTGAAATATCTTCCAGAGATTCCTTGATCGAGACCAGAAATAGCACCGCATCGCGGCCGTCCACGATGCGATGATCGTAAGTGATGGCGATATACATCATGGGTCGTGCGACCACTTGACCGTCCACTACCACGGCACGTTCCTTGATGGTGTGCATACCTAGAATGCCGCTCTGAGGAGGATTGAGGATCGGCGTGGAGAATAGCGAACCAAACACACCGCCGTTGGTGATGGTGAAGGTGCCGCCGGTGAGTTCCTCCAGCGTGATCTTGCCGTCGCGGGCGCGCGCTGCCATGTCTGCCAGAGTCCTTTCGATTTCGGCAAAACTCATCTGGTCCGCATCGCGCAGTACCGGCGTCACCAAGCCGCGGGGCGTGGATACCGCCACGCTGATGTCCCAGTAATCGTGATAGATGATTTCGTTGCCTTCAACCGAGGCATTCACCACTGGGTATTTCTTCAGGGCCTCGACCACTGCCTTCACAAAGAATGACATGAAGCCGAGCTTCACGCCCTGCTCTTTCTCGAACTTGTCCTTGTACCGGCTGCGAAGCGCCATCACCTGGGACAGATCCACCTCGTTGAAAGACGTAAGCATTACGGTGTTAGCCTGCGATTCGCTCAGGCGTTCGGCGATGCGTGCACGTATGCGTGTCATCGGCACGCGCCGATCTTCACGGCTGCCAGCTACGGCAGGTGTAGTGGACTTGGCAGTAGATATCGGCGCGGATGCAGGCTCAGATGGCTGCGGCGTACCCTTATTGATGTACTCCAGCACGTCACCCTTGGTGAGCCGGCCATCGGGACCACTGCCTTTGATCTTCGCAGGCTCCAGCTGATGTTCTTCCACCAAGCGGCGTACGGAAGGACTCAAGGGCAAATCGCGGCTTGCAGCCGCGGGATTCGCGGGCATGGCCTGAGCGGCGGCGGCTGGCGCTGGTGCGGTTGCAGCGGGTTTGGCGCCGGGAGCGGCAGTAGCCGCGGGTTTTTCGACAACGACGCCTTCTTCCAGAATGGCAATCACCTGGCCAGCCGTGACCGTGACGCCGCCCTGGATGCGGATTTCCTTGAGCACACCGTCGGCGGGCGCTGGGCATTCCAGCACAACTTTATCGGTTTCGATATCCACCAGATTTTCATCACGTTTCACGGCATCGCCGGCCTTCTTGTGCCAGCTGATAAGTGTGGCGTCCTGGATGGATTCGGGTAACTGTGGAACCTTGATTTCGATGCTCATGCCTTCTCCGAAACGGTTTTGGTTTTGATGTTATCGCGTACAGGAGCCGCTGTTGGGGTCACACCTTTTTTAAGGGCTTCCTGTATCAGAGCGTTCTGCTGCTGTTTGTGCAATTGTGCGTAACCCACTGCCGGTGAGGCAGATGCCTCACGTCCTACATAACGCAAGTTGTGTTTGGCGGTCAGCGGTTCTTGCAGGCGATGACGGATCTCATACCAGGCGCCCTGGTTCTGCGGCTCTTCCTGGCACCACACGATATCGAATGCATCCGCATAGAACTTGATGATCTCCTCATATTCGCCGTGTGGAAACGGATAGAGCTGCTCAAGCCGCACCAACGCGATATCATCAATCTTGGCGGCACGCCGCGCTTCAAGCAGATCGTAATACACCTTGCCGGCACAGAACACCACGCGCTTGACCTTCGCCGGATGCAAGCCGTCAATCTCTGGAATTACCACATGGAATCGGCCGTGTGTGACATCGGCCAGTGGCGATACGGACAGCTTGTGGCGCAACAGGCTTTTGGGGGACATGACCATCAGTGGCTTTCGATAAGGCCGCAGAACTTGACGCCGCAGTAAGTGGAATAGCTGTGCCGGCGTGGTCGGCACACAGACCTGCATGTTGTGCTCCGCGCATAATTGCAGATAGCGCTCGAGACGCGCCGAGGAATGTTCAGGGCCGGCGCCTTCATAGCCATGGGGCAAGAACAGCACCAGTCCACACAACCGCCCCCATTTGGCTTCGCCAGCGGAGATGAACTGGTCGATCACCACTTGTGCGCTATTGGCGAAGTCACCGTACTGGGCTTCCCAGATTACCAAAGCCTCCGGCTCGGCAGTGCTGTAGCCGTATTCAAAACCCATCACGCCCGCTTCTGAGAGCAGTGAATCCACCACTGTAAATATCTTCTGATCCTTGGCGACATGCTCGAGCGGGATATAAGTACTACCGTCCTTCTGGTTGTGCAGCACCACATGCCTGTGAAAGAAAGTTCCGCGCGCGGTGTCCTGACCGGTGAGGCGCACTGGATAGCCTTCGGTGATCAAGCTTGCGTAGGCTAGAATCTCGGCGAAGCCCCAGTCCATAGGGATCTCGCCAGCCGCCATCTTGCGTCGCGTGGCGTAGATACGCGCCACGGTGGGATGCAAGTTAATCTCTGCCGGCACGCGATTCACGGCATCGGTAAGGAATTTGAGCTGGTCCTCAGGTAGCCGGGTATCCACGGTCTCGTGCCAATGGTGCTGCTGATAGCGGCCCCAGTTCACGGTGTACTGGTTTGGCACATGCGCGGTGATACCCGGCGCCACCGGTTTACCGGTATCCAGGCGATCGCGATATTCCTCAGTCTTGGCCTTGAGCATGGCATCGTCTACCAGACCCTGTTCTTGCAGAGCCTGCTCGTAGAGTGTCAGCGTCGTGGGATGCTGGCGAATATTCTGGTACATGACCGGCTGCGTGGCAGCAGGCTCGTCGGCCTCGTTATGACCGTGACGGCGGTAGCACACCAGATCAACAAATACATCCTTGTGGAAGGTCTGACGGTATTCGAGCGCCAGGCGCGTGGCGAAAATCGTGGCTTCCGGGTCATCTCCATTCACATGGAATACCGGTGCCTCCAGCATCTTGGCGAGATCGGTGCAATACGGCGTGGAACGGGCGTCTTGTGGATTGCTGATGGTGAAACCGATCTGGTTGTTGAGCACGATATGCACTGTGCCACCCACATTGAAACCGCGTGCCTGCGAAAGTTGCAGAGTTTCCATAACGATACCTTGACCACTCAGGGAGGCGTCACCATGAATCAGTATTGGCAGTACGGTTTTGCCATCCACATCGCCGCGCCGGTCTTGACGTGCTCGCACTGAACCCTCGACCACCGGATCGACACTTTCCAGATGCGATGGGTTGAAAGCCAGAGCTATGTGCATGTTGCCGTCGGCGGTCTTCACATCAGACGAAAACCCAAGATGATATTTCACATCACCGGAGCCTTCGTCCGTCTTGGGATCGTATGTACCTTCGAATTCCAGAAATAGTTCCTGC
>JBOIBD010000142.1:0-6555 GCA_050739415.1 Gammaproteobacteria bacterium
AGTTGAAGCCTGCCAATGCCTGACCACATACTGCGATTTCAACGCCTGCGGCCTTCAGTTCTTTGATAACTTTGAGGTTTGGATTGTCTACGCCGAATTCTTTCTTGTAATGGGCATTGTCCAAGGCTATTGATGTCGCGCCGCCGTGAATGATCACCACGAATTTGAGATGGTCCAAGGGAACACCGGCATAAACGAACAGATTCACCGCACGGGCTACAGAGCTCAGGCTATTATCCATGTCTTTCGGATTCTTCTGAGCACGAGTTACGCTGAACACGGCCTTATAGGTGACATCCTTCTGTGGCTGGTAGGCTGCGTCTGGCAGAGGATGAAGGTCGCCTGTAGACTTGATAACGGGGTTTTGCCAGAACCCGGGCGGTTGGGTTGCAAATGCAGCGGCAGGGAATAAAACGCCAATGAAAACAGCGAGTAAGCACAGATGCTTTATCATGGAACCGCTCCTGGTTTTGGGTTCTTGTTAAGTTAAGTCTGGTGACCGGTATGAGCGCAGTGGCCGATGCCGGGGTAGTTCGATGATAATGCCAACAGACGCCCATGAACATGGGTTAATTTGAACCTATCTCAAAACGTCGCGAGCGCAGCAGAACGAGGCGCACGGCGGCGAGAAAGCGGAGTGTACACGCCAGTACATGAGCATTTTGAGCCGGCGCGCAACGAAATTATGCCAAGCGCAGCAGTTTTGAGATAGGTTCTAGCCATCTCGGGAAGTAGCATGACAGGTATATACAGGATCGCCAGGGTTTTGTTGGTATGCGCATTGTTCGGTTTGACGCCGGAACTTGCAGCACGTGCACAAGACATTCCCGCGCCGCTACCGCTGACAGCCATCCACAGCGAACGCCTCCAGTATGCGCTCGTCAATGGACGCCCGGTATACGGCTACCTGAGCCGGCCGATACAGGTCAAAAATACTCAACCGGGACTCATCTTGATCCACATGTGGTGGGGCTTAAACCAGCACATGCGTGATATGGCAGATCGGTTGGCACGACAGGGTTATACGGTTCTGGCCGTGGATCTGTTCAACGGACGCAGCACTCGGGATCCGCGCGTGGCCGCACAGCTCATGGACCTTGCCAGCTCAGATTCCGGCGCACTGCTGTCGAATCTGGAGCAGGCAGTTTCCTATATGAACACCCAACAACAGGTGGTTCAACTCGGCGTCGTTGGCTGGTCGGTGGGTGGGCACTGGACCTTTCAGATCGCGAGTGATTTACCACAGGCTTTCTCCGCGCTGGCGGTGTTCTATGCCGTGCCTTACACAGAGCCTTCTCAGCTCGCGCAGCTTCGCATGCCCATGCTGGCTTTCTTCGGCGGTCATGATCCATTCGTGCCGCCGGCAGTCGTACAAAAATTCCAATGGGCGGCAGGGCTTGCAAGCGCACGCGTGGATATCCATATCTATCCGGATGCCCAAGCAACATTCGATGATCCCGAATCCACTGCCTATAATCCGCTTGACGCGCAGGATGCCTGGCGACAGTTGGATGCCTTTCTGGCGCATTATCTAAAACCAGCCAGTTAATCCGAACTTCGACCTGATTTAACAAGCGGGAATATATCCGGTTCTATAACAGGTAAGCATTCCTACGTGCTGCCGCGAAAGAGGATATGTTGTTGCAGACGAGCGAATCCGACATTCCGGCGTTCCACGTCTCGCGAGAGGCCGGTAGTACCCAGAAAGTGGTGCTGACTGGCAAGTGGACATTGCGAGGACTCGCACGACACGCCAGTCAGCTGACGGAGGACCTGAAACCCTACACGCGGGACCCAGATATGCACTGGGATCTCACTCACATCGAAGCCATGGACAGCGTGGGCGCATTTGTCCTGTGGCAGATCAACAACCGGCAGCCACCGACAAATCTGGAGTTGCAGCCGGAGCACCTGAATTTGTTCCGCCGCTGGGCGGACCGGCGCATTTCCTCACCATCACCAAAACTCCACCGGCACTTCTCGTTGATGGACAGTTTGGCGCGTGCGGGATTTAAAATCACAGATCACCTCGCCGGCTTCCTCAACCTCGTGGGGCAGTTCGTGCTGGATGCCGGGTTTCTGATACGACATCCGGTGCACATTCCCTGGAAAGAAATCTCCGCGACCATTTATCAAGCCGGGGTCCGCGCTCTTGGCGTCACCGCAATAATTGGGCTTCTGATCGGCATCGTGGTCAGTTATCTGGGCGCGCTGGCTTTGCGAGCCTATGGAGCCGAAGCATTCATCATCAATCTCCTTGGCCTCAGTGTTATTCGTGAACTGGGCCCGGTGCTGGCGTCCATCCTGGTGGCTGGCCGTTCCGGCTCGGCCATGACCGCGGAACTAGGTGTGATGCGCGTGACCCAGGAATTGGATGCCTTGGCGGCCATGGGCACCTCGCAATCCCTGCGCCTGGTGCTGCCAAAAGTTATTGCCTTGACCATCGTCGTGCCGCTGCTGGTGGTCTGGACCGACAGTATTGCCATGCTCGGGGGAATGCTGGCGACGCACGCCACTTTCGACATAGGCTATATGCGCTTCCTGGAGACACTGCCCAAGGTGGTGCCGGTGGTGAATTTCTGGCTCGGCCTTGGCAAGAGTATGGTATTCGGCGGTGTCATCGCGCTCATCGCCTGTCATTACGGTTTGCGCGTCAAACCCAATACGGAAAGCCTGAGTGTGGAGACCACCAACGCGGTGGTGGCCGGCATTACCATGGTGATCGTGCTGGATGGCATCATCTCAGTTGTTTTCAGGAATGCCGGATTGCTATGAACGCAGATTGCATCGTCCGCACCGAACATCTCGGAACGCGCTTCGGCAACGAAGTGGTACACAAGGATATTAATTTATGCGTGCGTCGTGGAGAAATCCTCGGCTTGGTGGGTGCGTCCGGCGGCGGCAAAACTACCCTACTGCGCGAGATGATTGGCTTGCAGCGTCCTACGCAAGGCCGTGTCTGGTTGTTCGGTCAGCGGCTCGACACGCTCGGCACCGGTGAGTTAGTCAGGTTGCACAGGCGCTGCGGTGTCTTATTCCAGAACGGCGCATTATTCAGCGCTCTGAACGTGTTTGACAACATCGCGTTTCCGCTGCGCGAATCGCGTCTCGCGGATGAGCCGCTGATACGGCAACTGGTTCACATGAAGCTTGCGATGGTGGACCTGGAACCGGACACGGCAGAGCGTTTACCGGCAGAACTGTCGGGCGGGATGATCAAGCGTGTAGCATTGGCACGCGCCTTGGCACTGGAACCAGAGTTGCTGTTTCTGGACGAACCTGGGTCTGGACTTGACCCCATCACAGCTCAGGACTTTGTGGAACTGCTGTCAGAACTGCATCATGAGTTGGGGTTCACGGTGGTGATGGTGACCCACGATCTTGATGCGATGCGCGATCTGTGTGACCACTTGGCGGTGCTGGCTGACCGGCAATTGGCCGCTTACGGGCCGCTCGATAGTGTGTTGCAGTCAGCGCATCCTGTGGTGCGCAGTCTCCTGCACGGTGTGCGGGGGCAACGCGTGTTTACCGCGACAGGAGTGTCAGTTCATGAATAACCGTGCGTATGCCTTGATGACCGGCGCCTTTGTGCTACTCCTGGTCGTCGCAATCATCTTCGGCGCAGTATTCTTGAGCGGTTCTCATCAGCCGACCAAACCTTACATCGTGGTGACCACCGGCAATGTTTACGGATTGGCACCACATTCCACGGTATATTTCCGTGGCATCGCGGCCGGTCATGTGGACAGCGTGCGCTTTGATCCTGACGATCCGCGCCGGATCCTGATTTATATCGAAGTAAACTCGGACATACCGGTAACCCGGGATACCTATGCCGTATTCAAGCTCCAGGGTGTGACCGGCATGTCACAATTGGGACTGGAAACCAGCGGCAGCAGCACGGTAGCGCTCGCCACCTCGATGCAGTCACCGGCACGCATCCCCTTGCGGCCATCGCTATTGGACCAGTTGAGCGATACCGGCACCAAAGTTGTGGCGCAACTGGACATGTTGACCGGTTCACTCAATCAGTTATTGAATGCGAACAACCGGGAGCACATCGCGCACATCCTGGGGCAGGCCGATGCCGCCAGCGCCATGCTGGTGAAACTGGAGGTCAATTTGGACGCCACCACCCGCCGCATGCCGGCGCTGGCCGGGCAGATACAAACGACGCTCACGCAACTCGATACCCTGGTCGCCAGCCTCAATCAATTAACGCGTCACGTCGACGAATTGAGCCTGAGTGGACAGGCGGCTGGCCAGAAAATCAACGCCGAGACCTTGCCGCGCCTTGATGTCGCGCTGACGCAGATTACAGCCGCCTCGACTCAGATCCGCCAACTGGCTGACAGCTTGCAGAAGAATCCGCAACAGTTGTTGTTGGGGCCCCAACGACCGGTTCCCGGACCGGGAGAGCCGGGATACAAAGGACCTTCGCCATGAAAATCGTATTGTGCTTGCCGTATGCGTTTGCAGGCATCCTGCTGCTGGCAGGCTGCAGCATATTGCCTCAACAAACTTCACCACCGGCGCTGCACGATTTTGGTCCTCCCGCAAGTGTGACGCCCTTGGTCCAGACAAAAGGGCTTGTGGACGAGTCGGTCACATCGGCGACCTCGCTCGCCGACACGGCGATTCATTACCGCTTGCTGTATGACGATCCAACCCGTCTGCGCACGTATGCTGACAATCGCTGGATCGCACCACCTGCGGAATTACTACAGACGCGCTTGCAGATGGTCTTCAGCCATACCGGTGTGAGCGCCGGTCCGCCCTCGGACAGGAGCCGTTACCGATTACAGTTGGAGATCCTCGACTTCGAGCAGATATTCGACACACCACACTCCGCGCATGTGAGTGTACACATCGAGGCACGGCTGCAAGATATTGTCAGCGGACTGACGCTCGCGCAGCATTCATTTATCATTACACAGGTCACTGCCGCAGATGTGCAAGGCGCGGTACAAGGGTATGCGAATGTCACTGCTCAACTGCTCCGGCAGGTTGCACAATGGACAGCAGAACAGCTGGCCGGCGGATCGTGGGATGCTGTGCAGCCACGGGATATGCCAAAGGATTGAGATTCACCGCTACGCTACTTGATTTTTATCCGCAATACACCAAGCGAAAACCCGAATAATTCGCCGCGTGCAAAAGCGGACACACTATCTTAAATTGGAGAAAACCTCATGCTGCATAGTGCTCATCGCGTCGTTTCGAGACTGTTTGCGGCAGGGATGCTGGTTTTGTTGTGCATGGGTGCTTCCGCTACTAGAGCCACGTCACTCGCTCCGTTGTATTCGCAACTGCACTGGCGCCAAGTAGGGCCATTTCGCGCTGGCTGGTCCACCATGGCTGTTGGCGTTCCAAGCCAAGCCAATGTGTTCTATTTCGGCGGCGCGGACGGTGGCGTGTGGAAAACCGGCGATGCAGGAATGACCTGGCGGCCATTGTTCCAGCAGGCAGGCTCCATCTCCATCGGCGCGCTGGCCATCGCGCCATCCAATCCGGACATTATCTACGTCGGCACGGGCCAGGTTGCAAACCGTTACGATGTTGTTGATGGCGATGGGCTGTACCGATCCGCCGATGGCGGAAAATCATGGACGCATATCGGCCTTGGCGATACGCGTCACATCGGCCGAATCTGGATTGATCCGAAAAACCCAGACTTGCTATTGGTGGCGGCTCTGGGCCATTACTTTGGCCCCAATGCTGAGCGCGGCGTGTTTCGCAGCAGCGACGGCGGCCAGCATTGGCAGAAAGTGCTATATGTGAACGACGACACCGGCGCGGTGGACTTGAGCGCTGATGACGCGCATCCCGAGGTAATCTTCGCCGCCACCTGGCAAGCGCGCCAGTATCCGTGGATGGCGTATTACAAGCCGCAAACTGGACCGGGCAGCGGCATTTGGAAATCCACCGACGAGGGCAAGACCTGGGCCAGGCTGTCCGGCCATGGCCTGCCGGCGGAGTCGCTGGGTCGCATTGGTCTCGCGGTAGCGCCGGGCACCGATGACAAGCGTGTGTACGCCATCATCGAATCATCCAAGAGCAATGACAATGGCCTGTACCGTTCCGATGACGGCGGCGCCAACTGGAAACGGATGGGCAGCCAGGATTTGGCCAACTCCTACTTTGCCCGCATTGCCGTGGATCCGAAAAATCCGGATGTGCTGTACGTGATGAACCGCTCGGTTGCGCAGAGCACCGACGGCGGCAAGACCTTCGATTGGTTCAAGGGTGCGCCCGGTGGTGACGATTATCATTTCATGTGGATCAATCCAGATAACGATAAATACATGATCCTGGCGAGCGATCAAGGCACCACCGTGAGCGTGGACGGCGGGGGACACTGGTCGAGCTGGTACAACCAGCCTACCGGGCAGTTTTACCATGTGGCTACAGATGACCGCTTTCCATACCGCATCTATAGTGGTCAGCAAGACAGCGGCACGGTCGAGACGAAAAGTCGCGGCGACTACGGCGACATCACATTCCGTGACTGGCATCCGGTCGGCGGTGATGAACGCAGCTATGCCGTGCCGGATA
>JBOIBD010000143.1:0-6468 GCA_050739415.1 Gammaproteobacteria bacterium
AGACGAAGCCGTTCGTGCCTTTGACAGCAATGTCGTAGCCACGCTCCCCGAATATAAGTACCTCTGCATGATCCGAGATCGACGCCGGAGCCGCGCTGCGGGCGAGCGCAATCTCCTTGGCTTCGCTCGCCATGCGGTATTGACTGATTACGACCATGTTTGGGTAGAGGTTTTTCCCAGCCGCCGCGGCTGGGTTGACCCATAGGGCAGTCATCAGGCAACCCAATACCAGGATCAGCGCTGGTACGCTGTTCCTGTCTCGCATCTTCAATTGCTTGGCTTTCATGATTTGTCTCCTCAATCAGGTCTGTAGCATGTGGGTGAGGCAGACGTCATCCAGTGATCTTCAGGGAATTGTCGTATCAGCTTTCTGAGTGCGCCGTCCCAACCCTGTTCGTGGCTGAGGGCGGAGGCCACATTGCTCAATTCCGAATGGACGAGTGTGAGTTCTGTACCCGTGTCGATAGGGCGCAGGTGGAATTCAAGCCGCGAGGTATTGCCGTGCTCCTCGGGGGCGCCGCCGGAGACCCACTGCCAGCTCATGATGACCCGCTCGGGCTTGACGATATCGAGGAACTCGCCGGTGCTTTCATGCTCGAGGCCATCCCAACATGGGAAACGAACCCGAAAACTTCCACCGACCCGAGTATCTACCTCCGCGAATACCACCGGCACATCATCCGGCCCCCACCATGAACCAATGCCCGCTGCGGTCACAAGGGCATCGAAGACGATATCGGGTCGCGCGGCAATGCGGCGGATCAGGATAGTTTTATTCATCTGCCCTTCTCCTGCAACGCGCGTTCCTTCGTTTCGGCATAGGCGACGAGGCGATCCAGACTGGTGGACCAGAAGCGCTCATAGCGCTGTAACCAGTCAATGGCGCCCTTGAGCGAGCCGCTGGCGATCTCGACATCGACAGTGCGCCCCATCTTCGAACGATGTATCAGGCCAACTTCGGAGAGCACCTCGAGGTGTTTCATGACAGCTGGCATCTTGATGGCGAAAGGCTCCGCGAGGTCGCTCACCGAAAGCGTGCGTTCGCGGGCGAGGCGCGCCAGTATGGCGCGCCTAGTGGGATCGCTCAGTGCAGCAAACACGCGGTTCAGGCGGTTTTCACGATAGTTCACCATATGGTGAACTATAGGTGACCTGTATTAAGTCCGCGTTAGTGAAATCCTTATATATTACTGATTCATTTCTAACTTCTCCTTGAATAGAGGCGATGTTCCTCCGATGAGCCAAGGAAGCGCGAAGCGCGAGGCGAAGAGCCGGCTGCAGCCCCAGCGAACGTAGCAAACCGGAATCTGCGTAAGGGTGCGAAGTTCGCACCGGGGCATAAAGCCATTTTGGGGGAAACCGTGCGAAGTAACTGTTTCTGAACGCAGGGCATGCCGCAGCGAAAGGAATACTCGTCGCTTGCGCGAGTGGACGGGACGTCGGAACCGTAACGGCCGTCACGAGCGACGCGACGCTCACGGCCGGTGTTTCACGCACGAGCAGAGTTGGTCTGTCTCCATCTGCGAGACTTTGTGGCGCCATAGGCGGTTAGACCTTACTTGCTCGCTGGGCTTGGCGTCCCATCAGACCATTTAGGCACCAAAACAAGTAATATGGTATAGAGGGGACCAGCGTTATTGGAAAAAACGGGCACACCTGAGAGATTGGCGCCCCATTTCGGCAATTGAGTGTTCGGATAGTAGAACATCAGATGCGGATACCAATTAGTCACTTGGTGGCCCACTGGGCCGCTGACTGGAAAGGCCTGATCCTTCGACATCATATACGACATCGCACCCGGTTCAGGCGCTGTTATTTCCTTTGCAGCCACTGCGGCCAGGGTGCGTTTACGCATCTCCACTCTGGACATACCGGAAAGAACCCATTCGGTCCGCTTGAGATAAGCCGACTCTACTGATCGCATTGCCGCCGGATTTAGGCATAATGGTGCCCGCATCTTTGGATTCCAGAAATCGGCACTATCAAATTTGTGGGCCCAGGACCTCTCTACAAGGCAAACGAATCCGTTAGAGCCCTTGACTCCAACATCATAGCCGTGGCGTCCGAGCACCATGATTTCCGCATGATCTGAGATTGAAGCGGGCGCCGCGCTGCGGGCGTGCGCGATCTCGTCAGCCTCGCTCGCCATGCGGTATTGCCCGATCCGGGCCATGATGGGGTAAGGGGCTTTTCCAGCTGCCGCGGCTGGGTTGACCCACAGTGCGGCCATCAAGTATCCCAACATCAGGATCAGCGGCTGTACGCCATGGCCCTCTCGCATCTTCAACTGCTTTGCTTTCATGGTCTTACTCCACAATCAGGTCTGTAAGTAGGAAACCCGTCGCAACGCCCCGTCTTGTAGAATCACTGCGTCGTTTCGATCAGATGCCGTGGTTCGTTTACAATGCCATCCAGCACGAAAGGCCAAGCCTGTTAATACTAGCCGCGTCAAGGCGACCGGGGTCGTTCGCATGACGCGTTCCGCTTCAAGATGGATATGAACATAGGCAACAAAGGGCACGCAGGTCAACAAAAATTCTGCGGACGGCAGGAAATCGTCGGTAAGCGGGCTTGCTATCATCCACGGGCGAATGCAATCTTCGCACCATGAACATGCCGCGATTCAGCACGCTTGTGCGCGCCACTATCATTCTGTGGGCCTTGGGCTACGCTCTCTGGGAGACAAATTTCCTATTGGCACCGCCACCGTTTGCACTTGATCACGCGCTGCGCGGGATCCCGGTGTTCGTGTTTGGCGCTGTGTTGTGCGTCGCCATTGGTCGCTTACTGGCCTTGGTACATAACCATACCGGCACATGGCTGCTGGTGGCCGTGGCAATCGTCACAGTGATCGCGGCGACCTTTCTACTAGCCCTTTCCTACGACATCGTCATGCATGTGATCGTGCCGCGCTGGGGCGGCCATACGTGGGGGAAAGTCCTGGTACAGATGCCGATGATGGCTTGGCTGTTCATCACGTGGGAATTGCTATATTTCGCGCTTGTGGCCGACGCCGAAAGGCGCGACCGCGAGGTCCGGTTGGCGCAAGCCACCACCACCGCCATCGACGCCCAGCATCGGCTACTGGTTCAGCAGATCAATCCGCATTTTCTATTCAACGCGCTCAATACTGTGTACGCGCTGGTGCTGGAGGACGATGACTCACGCGCGCGGCGCTGCCTGCTGGCGCTATCGGCATTCC
The DNA here is from genome assembly GCA_050739415.1 of Gammaproteobacteria bacterium. GTDB lineage: Bacteria > Pseudomonadota > Gammaproteobacteria > Natronospirales > REEB76 > REEB76. The sequence goes on from JBOIBD010000143.1 coordinate 3,203, forward strand.
TTCGCAGTTCGATCGACCGCGATGCGCCACGGGAGGTTTCATTGTCGAACGAGCTCGCTTCTATACGACATTACCTCGAAATCGAACTCACACGCTTCGGCGAGCGTCTTCATCTCGACGAATCGGTTCCGTCAGGGCTGCTCGACCGGCACGTTCCGGCTCTGATCCTGCAACCACTGGTAGAGAACTGCATCAAGCACGGGCTCTGCGGTAACGCAGAGCCAATGACAATTTGGTTGTCGGCCTCACTCGAACACAACGAACTGTTACTGAGCGTGGAAAACGATGGCCGCTCACCCCCGGAACAGGACGTACCTCTGTCTGGTGTGGGCTTGAACAACGTGAGAGAGCGCCTGCATTTGCTGTATGGCGACGCCGCACGCTTGACCGCGCAGGGCCGGCCCGGTGGCGGCTTCGTCGCCCGCGTGCATCTGCCAACGTCGTGAACGAGCCCCTGCATGCCTTGATCGTCGATGACGAACCGCCCGCGCGTCGCGTATTGACGCGCCTGCTCGCAGAAATTCCGGGCATAGAGGTGGCAGGCACGGCAGTGAACGGAATGGAAGCGCTCACTGCTCTGGCCAACGGCGATATCGACGTGCTGTTCCTCGATATCGAGATGCCAGTGCTAGCCGGCATGGAGCTCGCCACCCGACTGCATCCCACCCCAACGCCGGCGGTCATCTTCGTGACCGCATGGCCACAGTATGCCGTTGCCGCCTTTGACGTGGATGCCGCCGATTACCTGTTGAAGCCGGTCGACCCTTTGCGATTGCAGCATGCGATCGAACGTGCGCGTTCACGACTCACGATGCACGACAACGCACAGCACATTCTGCTACTCGAAGCATCGCTGCAAACCCTTCGCATGCGGCGGCTGACCTCGGCACCTTCGTACATTTGGGTTGAATCGGGACGAGGACGGCAACGACTGACGCTCGACGACGTCGAGTGGTTCGCCGCCGATGGCGATTACGTGCAGGCGCATACGGCGACTCGCAGTTATTTAATGAACGGGTCACTGAATCAGCTTGAGCGCGCGCTGCCTGCGGAACGCTTACTGCGCATCCATCGTTCGACCCTGATCAACGTCGATGCCGTGACGCGCGTAGACTCTGACAACGGACAACTGCTCTTGACAACACGGTCCGGTGCGATCCTGCAAGTAGGGCGCCGCGCACGCACGCGAGTGAGGCATAGGCTCGGGTAACCTTTCTCCTGCTGATGCACGTCCGCACGTGATCGGTTCACTTGCGCCTTCGATCGTTGAAGCGCAAGCGTCACGCGGATACAGTTCATCCAACCCGGCAAGCCCACCGAGAATGCCTACATCGAGAGTTTCAACGGACGCTTCCGTAAAGAATGCTTGAACGAGACGGTGTTTATTGACCTGGCGGACGCCCGGAACAAAACCGAACGCTGGCGGCAGGATGACAACACCCATCGCCCGCACAGCTCCCTGAATGGCATGCCCCAGCCGAGTTTGCTCAACGACACTTGGTCATGCAAAACTCGGCAGGAACTAACTCACAACTGGTAAAGGGATTGGGGTAATGTCAATGACATGAAATAAAAAGCGCCGGCTACTCTACTTGTGGAAAGGTCGGAGAACAGCAACGTAACAGCGACTTCCCGAATAGCCAGCGCTTATGCATTGCGCCTCTCGACGCAACGCAACATGTATTCTAGTTGTGAATTTCTGAATTTCCAGTCGGAAATAGCCATCTTAAAATCGAATGACACCTGTTCTTATGTTCATACCTCACAACCACATACCGTTTCCTGCCATTCGTGCCTATTTTCAACTATCTAGCCACAGCCTATAAATCATCGCAACATCAGCTGTTTAGGCATTCAGACGTTTTGTACACCGGCTCAATCACCGGCCGAGGAAGAGATTGGGATTCAAGACACCGTATAAGATATTCTATGGTGCCAAGACATCACTAACTGTTTCACTTGGAACTTGAGCCAGCGCCATATGTCAAATTTCCTCGATCCACGCGTATTGGCAAGCCGGCCTGAGTATTACCTGATCGATTTGAACCTGGATGCGGGGGAATGCATATTTCTCATTTTGAACAAGGGTACATATAGAGACTCGACATTTTTAGATCATCGCATCAAGTCAGAACTCAGCGAAACGGTACGCGCACCGTTGGCATTGATTCAAGACGCGGTCGCTAGTCTCGAGACCGAAATCAGGCCGCGATCAATAGGCTACATATTGCACACCGCTTTTTGCTGTTCGACGCTGATATCCAACTGTCTGGATATCGAGGGAACATGCTGCGCGTTGCGGGAGCCGGTGGTGTTGATGCAACTGGCCAATTATAAGCGCATCGGTGGCCAGTACCACTTCAGTGACGCTGATTGGCGACGCCTGCTCGACACAGTGTTGTTTCTGCTGGCGAAATCAGGTTCGGTTGATGAAGCCGCGTTGATCAAGCCCACCAATGCAGCGAACAATTTGGCCGGGGATTTACTTGAGCATTCGCATACCGGAGGAGTGTTGCTGCTGTATTCAAGCTTGGAGCGGTTTCTGGTAGCCATTGCAAAAAAAGGCGAGGCAGGCCGCATTTTTGTGCGCCGGCTGTTCAAGGTGATACAGGCGGATTCGACCCGAACTGCCTCATTGGGGCCGGAGGAATTGATACGGCTTACGGATTTGCAGATTGCAAGCCTCGTTTGGCACCTGCAGATGGACGCGTACTTGCGACTGATTGAACGATTTCCAAAAGCGGATATCAGGACCCTGGATTGTGAAACGTTCCTGGCCCAGCCAGAGGAAATGCTTGCCAAGCTCTGCGATCTGTTTACCATAAACGCAGAAACCGGAATTCTGCGACGGATCGTTTCAAGCCCGGTTTTCCGCAAACACTCCAAATACGATAAACAGGATTTTGATTCAGCGCTGAGACAAATCGAATATGAACAGGTCATGCGCCAACATGGGGCGGACATCGCTGAAATCGTGAACTGGAGTGATGGCATCCGCCCGGAAGGTCGGTTGCGCCTACCATTATCGCAGGCGTTGTAACCACGATTAAGCTTTCGGTGGCTTGCTCATTCCCCAGCCGGTTATAGCGTAGCGGCCGTGACCAGCAAATGGCGTGACGTAGCTCACATGGTGCCACATGGGCACCTGAAACAGCATCAGTGAATTGAAGCTCGGAAAGAATGTATCGACCACCTTGCCGTCCTCGCCGAGGAATTGCAGCAAGCCACCCCAATCAGCCTGCCAGTCCTTGGTGAGATTGAGCACG
>JBOIBD010000144.1:0-6387 GCA_050739415.1 Gammaproteobacteria bacterium
GCCAGCAGTCCGTCAATCAGATCCGCTGGCAATGGTTTGTTGGAAACGGTCATAATCACTCCTTATAGAGTAGCGGCAGTATCCTGCCGGTTGACCGTTTACACAAACTTTCTTACACCCCCGCGACTTCCGCTTGAGGTAATCCTTTCTGCTTTAGCGTATTGATCAGCGTTGTTCTGAAACTGTGAAAATCCATCTTCGGGGTTTGTTTGTAAAATCCCAACGATTTTCGATAGTGTCCGAACCAAAGTGACGCGCTCTGGCCTGCGTCTTAATGGCGGAGGCGGCGGGCTGTTCTCGGCCATCCATGGCCTCCACAGCACCTGTGCATCCCTGCACAATGGAATCTCACCCGCTACGCGGGTCCGATCCCCGTAAAGTGAAAAGGCTGCCTGACGGCAGCCTTTTATTTGGTGGAGGCGGCGGGAATCGAACCCGCGTCCGCAAGCCCTCCGCCCTCAGATCTACATGCGTAGCACACGTCTTTGTTTTAACCGCCTGCTACCCGACGGGCAGGGAAAACAGACGGCGAGTCCGGTATGTTTTAGTGATCTGGCGCCGGATGCACCACACCGCGATCTTGTGAGACACGACCGTTGAACGCCCTCGAAGGGCCTGGACGCACAAGCACGGCTCCAGTCAACGGCTAGCCGGGATTAGGCGGCTAGGGCGTAGTTACTATCGTTCGCAACTAGCGTTGTTGCAAGACAGTTTAACGAGGAATCCTGCACCTCGGCATGCACTTTGGGTTTCGCGACCCACGTCGAAACCAGATCGCCCCCACGGTGTCGCGCGTATTCTATACCTCAGTTCCGGTAAAAGCTCAGCGGCTTTTCCAGGCGCATGAAGTGCTGTGTACTGAGTACACCGTTTATGTGCCTTTCCACGCAACACACAGCACCCGGTACGCAGCACTTCTATCAGCCATGCCGCAGCACACGTGCTTTTTGCCGTTGCCAATCTCGGTCCTTCTCGGTTGCGCGTTTATCGTGCAGTTTCTTGCCCTTGGCCAGACCGATTTCCAGTTTGGCTCGACTTTTCTTCCAATACAGTGACAGCGGCACGAGGGTATAGCCCTTACGCTCCACAGCGCCGATGAGTCGATCCAATTCGGCGCGGTTCAGCAGCAGTTTGCGTGTGCGGGTGGGATCCGGATGGATATGGGTTGAGGCAGTATTGAGCGGGGTGATGTGTGCGCCAAGCAGCCAGGCTTCAGTGTTTTTAATGACCACATAGGCTTCAGTGATCTGTGCCTTGGAAGCCCGCAGGCTTTTAACTTCCCAGCCTTGCAGTGCCAAGCCGGCTTCCAGCTGCTCCTCAATGAAATAATCGAATCGCGCGCGTTTGTTGAGCGCGATGCTGGATGATGTGGATTTGGCGTCATTTTTCTTGGTCATGGCGCATTATAGCCTGCGTTGTTCGATCTCCCGGCGTTGTGCCGGTGGCGCGGATAGCTCAAAATTGTTGCCAATGACAGGCGTCGATCTTCTTGAAGCCACCGGGAGTTTTGCATGCGCACCGTAAACAAGAGTGCGCTAGTGGCATACACGGCAGCACAGATGTATGCGCTGGTGAACGACGTGGAGAGCTATCCCGAGTTCCTGCCTTGGTGTCGCAGCGCGCGTGTCTTGAGCCAGACAGACTCAGAGATGCGCGCAAGTCTGGAATTGGCCCGCAGTGGCTTTCATAAGACCTTTACCACCCGCAACACGCTGCAGCCGGAACGAGGCATCGTGATAGCGTTGGAAAACGGCCCGTTCCGGCATCTGGAGGGTCATTGGCAGTTCGAGGATTTGGGCACGGAAGGTTCAAAGGTTCTGCTCAATATGCAATTTGAGTTCGCAGGCGCTCTACTGGACCTGATGGCGGGCCCGGTGTTTCATGAGATTTGCAGCTCACTGGTGGATGCCTTTATTCGCCGCGCGGCCAAGCTGCATGGCAAGCGCTGAAACATTGCATATCGAAATCGTTTACGCACGGCCGGATGCACAGCGACTGGTGAGCCTGTGCCTTGAGGCGGGTGCCAGCGTGAGAGACGCGGTCGTATGCTCGGGTCTGCTGCGGGAATTTTCCGAGATTGATATCACGCGTAACAAAATAGGAATTTTCGGCCGGCTGGTGTCACCGGATACGCTGCTGCGCGATGGGGATCGGGTGGAAATCTACCGCGCACTGCTTAAAGATCCGAAGGATGCGCGCCGCGAACGGGCCAAGCATAGACGTGACGCCAAAGAATCTACGCGGACTTGATCAATCAGATACCCTTGTCTGTCACGGGTATTTTTTGTTCCACGCTGGCTACCTTGCCATCTTTGAATACCACCACCACGTGTTCCCGTCCGATGGTCTGGTTGTCGCTGAGAGTGCTGGGCAGGTTGTAATACACGTAATCCCAGCGATCCGGATGGAAGGGGTCTCGTATCATCGGTGGTCCCATCACGAAACGCACTTGAGCTTCAGTCATGCCGGGTTTCACCTGCTCGATCATGCTTGGCTTGAGGAAGTTGCCCTGCTTGATGTCAGGGCGATAGACACAGGCACTCAGCACCAGCATCGAAAGAATAATTACGTAGCGTGTAAAGCGCATGACAGGTTAGAGGGTTGCGTTGCGTGACGGGGGGGTGATAATACCTGACTGTTGCTGTCACGAGAAGTATATTTACAAGGAAGCCGTAGTGGAAAGTCAGGAACTTCGCAATGCCGGTCTCAAGGTAACGCTGCCACGGGTCAAGATCCTCGAGATCCTGGAACGCAGCGAGCTGCGGCATATGAGCGCTGAGGACATGTACAAGTCGTTGCTGGATTCAGGCGAAGACATCGGCTTGGCCACAGTCTACCGGGTGCTGACACAATTTGAGGCGGCGGGTCTGGTGACACGTCATCACTTTGAAGGCGGTCACTCGGTCTTCGAATTGAATCAAGGGGACCATCACGACCATATCGTATGTGTGAAATGCGGACGGGTGGATGAATTCGTGGACAGCGAGATCGAGAAACGCCAGAAACAAGTCGCGGTGGCTAAGGGCTACGAGATCACCGACCACTCGCTTTATCTTTACGGCATCTGTTCCACTTGCCGCAAGACCCTGCACAAATAATCAGGCTTCTCCCACACGTGCGATCATTTCACGCGCATGCTTGCGCGTAGTTTCGGTGATTTCCACTCCGCCCAGCATGCGTGCCAGCTCGTCTATTTGTGTCTTTTTTTCCAGTGTCTCAATGCGGGTCAGTGCGTCGTTACCACGCGTTTCCTTCATCACCCGGAAATGATGGTGCGCTTGTGAGGCCACCTGTGGCAGGTGCGTCACACATAACACCTGTCTCTTTGTACCGAGATTACGTAAGCGCCGCCCGACAATCTCGGCGACACCGCCGCCGATTCCTGCATCGACCTCATCGAAGATCATGCAGGGGATGGCGCTGGCCTGGGCAGCCACCACCTGGATAGCAAGCGCAATGCGCGACAGCTCTCCACCGGAAGCCACTTTATCCAGCGGCTTTAGCGGTTGACCCTTGTTCGCGCTGACCTGGAAATCCACCATGTCGGTGCCGTGTGCTGAAAAGCGGTCCGGATCGGTACGCACCTCGATGGCAAAATGGCCGCCGGGCATGCCGAGCTCCTGCATGATACCGGTGACCTTCCGGCTCAAATCCGCGGCTGTTGTGACGCGTTGCCGGTTCACGGTTGCGGCAGTCTCGTGGTAATCCTTCTGTAGACGGGTGAGTTCAGCTTCCAGTTCCTGCGAGGCCACTTCGGCATGTTCAAGCTCGTGCAGTTCGACTTGCAGTTTTGTCTGCACGCCCGGTAAGGCATCGGCTTCCACATGATTCTTGCGCGCCAGATCGTGAATGCTGCCCATACGGGCTTCGACCCATTCCAGGCGTTGTGGATCAAGGTCGGCATCCGCGACGTATCGGCGCAGCTCTTCGCTGGCTTCCGACACCTGCACTTCCGCATTCACGAGCATATCGCATACATTTTTGAGTCGCGGGTCCATTTCGTTCAAACCGCTGAGCGTATTCAGGGCCCGATGCAATAACTGATATGCAGAGGCATCTTCGTTTTCATAGAGTTCATTCAGAGCTGACTGTGTGCCTTGCATGAGTTTGCCGCTATTGGCCAGGCGCCGGTGCTCTTCATCAAGACTGGCGATTTCGCCGATTTGCAGTGCAAGGGCATTCAGCTCGTTCACTTGATGTCGCAGCAGTTCCAGACGATTGTCGCGATTTTGGGCGGCGCTGCGTAATTCTGCCAACCGCTCACGCGCGGTTTTCCAGTTAGCGTAGAGCTTCGCGATCCGCTCAAGGAGTTCATCATGGTTTGCAAAACCGTCCAACAGCGCCAATTGCGCCGCTGGTCGTAGCAGCGACTGATGTTCATGTTGACCGTGGATGTCCACCAACTGTTCGCCCAGTTCCTTGAGCAGTTGCAGCGGCACACTGCGGCCGTTGATCTGGCCGCGGGAACGTCCGTCACGTCCGAGGATGCGCCTGAGGATACATTCACCATCGGCGCTCAGATCCTGTTGTTGGAGCCACTTTTTTATACGCGGCAGACTGCGCAGGTCGAATTCTGCGCTGATCTCTGCGCGTTCCGCACCATGGCGGATAACATCCACGTCGGCCCGGTCCCCCAACACCAATCCGAGTGCATCCACGAGTATGGACTTGCCCGCGCCGGTCTCGCCGGTGAGCACACTCATACCCTGTGCGAGGTCCAGTTCCAGCGCGTCAATGATGGCGAAATCGCGGATGGCGATGTGAGTCAACATGCCGGCTCTCAATCCTTGCGGTCGGAATGTGTCGCACGTCCCCAGCGGAGTTTGGTGCGCAGAATCCGGTAATAGTCGTGGCCTTGTGGATGAATAAAGGTCACGCTTGAGACGGAGCGTTGCACCCGCACCCGGTCATTCGTGTCCAGCAGCTGCGTATCCTGTCCATCTATGGTGACTTGTGCACGGCCACCGTGGGTGCTGTTGATGACAATTTCGATTTTGCTGTCACCCTTCACTACGATGGGCCGGTCGCCCAGTGCGTGTGGGCAGATGGGCACGAGCGTGATGGCGTCCAGCGTTGGGTGCAAAATTGAGCCGCCGCCGGATAATGCGTAGGCGGTTGAACCGGTGGGTGTGGCAATGATGATGCCATCGGCGCGGTGTGCGCATACGAAGTGGTCGTCCACATGCGTTTCGAATTCGATGAGCCGTCCGCCATCGGCTTTCTGAACCACCACATCATTGAGCGCCGGTGTACAGGGTGACGTAGCGGTGCCTTGCATCACCTCGGCATCCAGCAACATGCGTTGTTCGGCGTGGTAATCGCCTCGCAGAATGGCACGCAGATCCTGGGCCATTGCATCCGGCGAAATGTCCGTCAGAAACCCCAGCCGGCCCAGATTGACGCCCACCAGCGGCACCGCCCGGCCGTTGAATACATGCACGGCTCTGAGTAGGGTGCCATCACCTCCGATCACGATGGCCAAGTCCGCCAGTGTGCTCAACTGGTTTCGACTCACGAACCGCGCGGGAGAGTTGTTTCCAAGCAAGGGCGCGAGCGCCGCATCCACCAAGGCGTCCACCTGTTCTGAGCGCAGCTGCTCCAGCAGGGCCATGAGGGTTGGCGTGATTTGCGGGTCGCCTTCACGACCCAGGACGGCAATGGTGGAAAAGCGGCGGGTCATACGGCTGGCAACGTTAGCATGGTCACCCCAAGGACGCGAAATGGCACCCGCCCTTGACAGTTTTCATAGATGGTTGCTAGCTTTCCCTTTGGCACTCACCTATTGTGAGTGCCAGAGATTCCTGAGACCAGTCGGCAGCCAGAGTCCATGACCAGCGACATGAGAGAAACCAGTTTGAACGAGCGCGCCCAGCATCTGCTCAAGGTGCTGGTGGAGCACTATATTCGTGACGGCGAACCGGTGGGTTCCCGCACCTTGTCGCGGGATTCCGGCCTTGATCTGAGTCCTGCCAGCATCCGCAATGTCATGGCAGATCTCGAGGAACTGGGCTTCATCACAGCGCCGCATACCTCCGCTGGTCGTGTGCCCACAGTGAAAGGCTACCGGGTCTTCGTGGATACCCTGTTGACGGTGAAACCGCTCGGGAAACAGGACGTGCAGCTGATACAGCAGCAGCTGGACATCGCAGATTCGAATCCGCAGGCACTGCTGGCATCCGCATCCAGCATGCTGTCCGCCATTACCCATATGACCGGCGTGGTGACGCTGCCAAGGCGCGAGCATATCGCTTGGCGGCACATCGAATTCCTGCCGCTTTCAGATAGGCGCGTGCTCGCCATCCTGGTGGTGAACGAGGGCGAGGTGCAGAACCGCATCCTCAACTTGGACCGCAGCTACGATGCGAGCAGCTTGCAACAGGTTAGTAA
>JBOIBD010000145.1:0-6324 GCA_050739415.1 Gammaproteobacteria bacterium
ATTGGCCCCTATCTTGATATCTTACTGGACCCCAAAACCACTTACACAGCACACATTGAAATCTATTCGAAATTGTGTGCTGCAAAATTAAACGACGCAGACCTTATCAAGCGTTCGCAAGCCCAGAATCTTCTGGATGCTTTGGCAAAAGACTACATGAATGCTGTATACGTACCGCCGAGTGAACAGCAGCGCTGGGGCGATCTTCAGTCTATCTATTGTGTTATGTATGGGATATTCCCAGAGAATGCTCATAAATCGCTAAGCATGCTCGATGCCACATCTGCCTCGGCCCTATCAGCGGTAGAATGGTCTATTACAGAAATCAGTTCTGAAGGCAGCCAAGCCAGCGACATGCTGCCGACACTTATGAAGTGGTACCACCAAACCATGATCCAGCCTGACGACACCAATAACTGGACACAGTCAAATAGGGCTATGCAGGATCACGAATCTTTGGTCCCCATAATACTCAGTTTGGCCGGTGATAATACAAAAACATATCTGACGATGATGACGCATGACCCAGACTCACAGGTTGCACAAGAAGCGACTGACAGTCTCTTAAAACTCACAGCAGTTCCTACTGCGCCTGTAACTCACATACAGTCAAGTACAGAAGCGGATTTAAGTAATTTCCCGCTAGCGATAAAAGCCGCCGTATTAGCCGCCCCACTGGTGTATCCACGCCAAGCTATCCTAGCAGGAACGACAGGTGTGACCCAGGTAGCATTCGATTACTTAAACGGAAACGCCATCAATATACATATAGCAAGCTCAAGCGGGGATAAATCGCTAGATCGAGCCGCAATGGATGCGGTTCAACGCGCACAATACCCTTCACCGCCTCCGGGTATTGTCGGGAAATTAATTCATATTGTTGTACCAATTACGTTCTCCTTGGGTGGCTAGCCAAAGAAAGCTGGTTGTGCTTTTTTGAGGTCGGCATATGCCCGACCATCGTGCTTACTCGTAAGGGATTTCGAAGTGACTACTGACCAACCACTGAAAGGAAGTTTTTGATTTAATCCGTATACCTAAAGAATTTAACTTTTTACTCGGCCCAGCCAGACCGCCAAACCCTTGGCGTTTAGATCAACATCCATGGCCAGCCACGAATCCACCGTGGCCTGGTCCAGAGTGCAGCCGTGTTCGCGCACGCGCTGCACCAGGTACGCGTGCATGAAAATCTTCATGCAGGTAATACGTTGCCCGCCCGCGTTTGCACAGGAACGGCCGATCTGCACATAGGCATCGAGACAGGTGTGCATGTCGGCAGCAAGCTGCGGCAAATCTGTGACCCGGCTGTAATGTGTAAGGAATACTGCGTTCGGTTCGAACGACATGATCCGGTCCAGAGAAGCATGCGCCTGCTCCGGATCGAAGTGCACCGGTGTGGTGGCGGGAAAGATGAACGCACCCATACGGGTATCGAAGATCTGGTAGGAAATGCCGAAGCTGTCACCGGTGAACACGCTGTCGCTGTCCGCATCCACGATGCAATAATGGTGCAACGCGTGGCCGGGTGTATGGATGCACAGAAATTCACTGCCGTTAAGACGGAAACGCGCATTGTCCCGCACTTCGACGATGCGTTCCGCTGGAATCGGCGGGATTTCGCCGTAGAGACGCGCGAATTCCGCCTCACCGTATACGGACTTGGTGCCGACAATGAGCTTGTCCGGATTCGCCAGGTGCGGCGCGCCGCGCGGATGCACCAGCACTTTTGCGTTGGGCAGATGTTTCATCAATTCGCCGGCGCCGCCAGCATGATCCAGATGCACGTGGGTCAGGAACACGTACTCCACATCAGCAGGATCAAGGTTTTTCGCCGCAAGCGCTTGCAGCAAAAGTGGCACGGAATGCGTAGTGCCGGTGTCCACGAACGCAGCACGACCACCGCGCACGATGAGGTGGCTGGCATCCAGCCGCGGACGCACATAGTCCGTGTCAATGGCGCTGATGCCATGATCAAAGTCACAGAGGGCGGGAAGCGTTGCCACGGTCATCAAGCCGGCTTGACGAGTAACCCGAAGGAACTTGGCTTTGCGCCGTTTGCCCGAAGACTCACAATGCAGCCTGCAAATCGGCACGCAACTGTTTGTCTTCCGGCACGGTCTTGGGAGAATAACGTTTGACGACCTTGCCGTCCTTGCCAATCAGGAACTTCTCGAAATTCCACTGGATGTCAGCGCCGCCAGTTCCGTCTTTGAGCCATTTGTATAAGGGATGTGCACCGGCGCCATTCACTTCGATCTTGCTCGTGAGTGGAAAGCTCACACCATAGTTCGTGCTGCAAAACTGCTGAATCTCGGCTTCCGTTCCCGGCTCCTGCTGGCCAAACTGGTTGCAGGGCAGGCCCAGTACCAAGAAGTTCTTATCCTTGAACTCACGGTAGAGTTTTTCCAGTCCCACATACTGCGGCGTCAGGCCGCACTCACTGGCCACATTCACGACCAGCACCGCGTTGCCTTTGAAATCCTTGAGGGCCTGGTCATGGCCATCTATGGTCTTTACATTGAAATCATGAAAACTTGGCATGGAAGTCTCCTGTTCGGCAACTACGGTCACCGGCGGATGGGGAAGGGATTTTCCTCCACGCAGCCCGCGAATGACAATGCCCGCGAGAATAATTATCACGAATCCAGCAAGCTGCAAAGGCCAGCCGATTTGCGGGAACAGCATCAGTACGAAACCGATGATGCCGGCAGCGATTGTGGGGGTCAGCAGCCAGCCGCGCAAGATGAATACATCTGCGATTCCCAGCACGATGGCCAGCAGCCACCAGTCGAGAAAGCTCAGCGACTCAAAAAAATACAGGACTGGATTCATGCGCCGCCGGTAACAAAACATGTTATGGCAACTATGATAGGCGCCGGGATACGGCAGCGGCAATCCACTAGCGGTGATCGCGCATCCATGCTGCCGGTCTCCAATATGACCATTCCTCGGATAGGCAGCGAAGGCTGGGTCGACTATCTCAGCGCGCGGGCAACGGTGTCAGAAACGAGCCCGTGAAACACGGCCTGCTCAGGTACTCCACTGCACCATTTTCATAAACACCTGTGCAATGGGCTGCATGGGCGTGGGATTGTTGGCGATAATCGCAATGCTGCCCTTTCCGGACGACAGAATTACCCCGATGAACCCTTCCTCGTTGAAGTGCGTGGGTTTGGTCACATGGATGTGCGGCAGCAGAAGTACTGTCACCGGACCATCTCTGCCACGCACCACCAGGTGCGCCACCATCTCACCCCGGAACGGGCAGGCACGGGCGTAGGTAATATCATCCATGTTGCCGTGCATGCTGATACCCGTTTGTGTCAACACTCCGGTCACGAAACTCACATCGCGAATTGCGGGACGATCCGGATCCAGCGCATCAGATTCCTGCGGGTTCATCACATGCGCCACCAGTGCCTTGCCCAGCATCGCCGGGGAATTCTGCCGGTATTGCCATACACCGACGCCCACGACTACTGCCAGCACTACGGCCGCGGCCGCGGCGAACCAGGTGTTGTAACTGCGCCGTGGCGTTGGACGAAATTCCGCGCGGAACACAATGCGTGCTTCCAGGTCCTTGGGAACTTCAATCGCCAGTGCCCGCTCCATACGGGATTCGAGCGCCACCATGTCCTTGAGGAACGCGGCGCAGCCGACACAGACTTTGCAATGCTCGAGAATCCATGCATCGCGGCGCTGCGGTTCCGCACCGAGAATGCGTCGCACTTCGAGACAATTGATGCTGGTGTTCATGGTGTACCTTCCACCCATTGAGCGCTGTTGCCACCCAGCAGTTCGCGTAACTGGTTGCGGGCGCGGAACAGCCTTGTCAGCACCGCGCCCTGAGTCAAATTCAATAATTCCGCGATCTCTTGCGTGGTGCAACCCATAAGCACTTGCAGCACCAGTGGTTCACGGTATTCCGGTTCCAGCTTGTGCATGGCGCGACGCACGTCCTGCACATCCGTATCGTCACCGCCGACTCGCGCCTGCGAATCCGCCAGCGGTAGATCTTGAATATCTATAGTGTCTTTGCGCCGGGACAACTCGCGCGCAAATTCATGTCGCAGGATGGTGATGAGCCATTGGCGCGCAGCGCTCTCATCTCGCAACTGGTCCAGGGAGCGCCAGGCACGCAACAAGGTTTCCTGCACCAGATCGTCGGCCAGACTGCGGTCGCGGCACAGCCACCAGGCGTAGCGGTACAGGCCCGGTACCTGGGCCCGCGCCAGAATCTCGAAACGGTGCTGACGTACAGCCATGGGTTCAAGACCTGCTCAGAGAGGAATTTATTACCATCCCGTACTGCTAGCCCATCGGGTTGGACGTGGCAGTATAATCGCCGCCTCCACTCTGTTTAGTGTTCCCGACAAGGATACCCACCATGAACCAATCCCGGCTGATGACGGTCGCTGCCCTGTGCCTGGCGGCATTGGGCACTGCGGCACAAGCGCAATCCTACAATCCGGCGCTGTTCTCGCAGATGCAGTGGCGCGCCATCGGCCCCCTGCGCGGCGGCCGCACCCGAGCTGTGTCTGGTGTGCCGAGCGAGCCCAATGTCTTCTATTTCGGCGCGGATGATGGCGGAGTGTGGAAATCCACTGATTACGGCAATTCCTGGAAGCCGATCTTCGATTCAGAACCTACCGGCTCCATCGGCGCGCTGGCGGTGGCGCCGTCGGATCCAAACATAATTTATGTGGGTACTGGCGAAGGCAACATCCGGCCAGACCAAGCCACCGGCATGGGCGTTTATAAATCCACCGACGCTGGCAAGACTTGGACATTCATCGGTTTACGGGAAACAGAAGACATCTCGCAGATCGCCGTAGACCCGCACGACGCAAACCGGGTATTCGTCGCGGCCCTGGGGCACATTTACGGGCCCAATAAAGAGCGCGGCATTTTCCGTTCGGTCGATGGCGGCAAGACTTGGCAGAAGGTGCTGTACAAAGACGCGTATACCAGCGGTGAGGACGTAGAGATAGATCCGGCGAACCCGAGCATCGTGTACGCCTCACTGTGGCAGCAGCAGGAAGCGCCGTGGGAGAACGGCTCGTTTGAAGGCACCACGGGCGGCCTATTCAAGTCCACAGATGGCGGCAGCACCTGGGCGCCGTTGACCAAAGGTTTGCCGAGCGTGATTCAAATCACGTTGCGGATCGCACCGAGCAATCCGAGCCGACTGTATGCGGCGGTAGCGAGCAAGAAGGATGTCGGCATTTATCGCTCAGACGATGCGGGCGCGAACTGGTATCAAGTCACCAAGGATCCGCGTCCAGCGGCGCGCATTGGCGGTGGTGATTTGCCGGTGCTGGCAATCGATCCGAAAAATCCCGACATCGTGTACAGCGACACACCGGTGTTGTGGAAGTCGAGCGACGGTGGCAAGACTTGGGCTGGCTTTCGCGGCGCGCCGGGCGGCGACGATTATCAACAAACCTGGATCAATCCGAACAATCCCGCGATTATGGTAGTGGCGAGCGACCAGGGCACCATCGTCACGGTGAACGGCGGCAAGACCTGGAGTTCCTGGTACAACCAGCCCACTGCAGCCATGTATAAAGTAGGCATTGATGACACCTGGCCGTACCGCGTGTGCGGCGGTCAGCAGGACAGCGGCTCTGCTTGCGTGCTGAGCCGCGGCAATGACGGCGAGCTCACCGCACACGACTGGCACCCGGTCGGCATCGAGGAATACGGCGGCGCGGCGCCCGATCCGCTTAATCCGAATCTCATCTATGGCGGCAAGGTCACGGTTTATAACCGCGACACTGGCCAGATCGCGGATGTCGGTCCCAAAGCGCTGCATGCAAAAGACTATCGCGTGCTGCGCACCATGCCCCTGCAATTTTCCCCGCTGGACCCGCATCGACTGTATTTCGCTTCGAACGTGGTATGGGAAACAGATAACGGTGGTCAGAACTGGAAACAGATCAGCCCAGACCTGACACGCAAGTCCTGGTCCGTGCCGGCCAACGTTGGAAAATACAAAGGCAGCAAAGACGCCAAACCGACGGACCGGGGCGTGGTGTATGCACTCGCGCCCTCGCCGCTTAACATCAACACGATCTGGGCCGGTACCGATGACGGGCTGATCTGGATCACCCGCGACGGCGGCCAGCATTGGCAGAACGTCACGCCGCCGCAGATGAAACCGTGGTGGAAAGTGTTTGCCCTGGAGGCCAGTCACTTCGATTCAAACACTGTGTATGCGGCCATTAACACCATGCGTCTGGATGACATGGGGCCGCACCTTTTCCGTACCACGGACGGCGGCAAGCACTGGGACTCGATCAACAACGGCATTGCGAATGACGC
>JBOIBD010000146.1:0-6259 GCA_050739415.1 Gammaproteobacteria bacterium
CACTGCTGGCATGATGGCAAGGCCATCCAGACCGTCGGTAAGATTCACCGCATTGCTCGCGCCCACTATCACGAAGTAGCTGATCAGTATGAAAAAGCCGCCGAAGCTAATCGATACATTTTTTAACAGCGGTACGATGTATTCGATTTCCGACACATTCCGATGACTCAGATACAACGTTACGGCCACGGCCAAGCCGAGGATCGACTGCAGGAAGTATTTATTCGCGGCAGACAGCCCCTTTGTGTTGTGCAGCGCCAGTTTCTTGTAATCGTCGGCAAATCCGATGAGACCGAACCCTACCGTAACGCCGATCAGGATCCATACGTAACGGTTGCGCAGGTCCGACCACAAGAGTGTGGTGATGATGATGGTGACTAGGATCAGCGTGCCGCCCATCGTGGGCGTGCCAGCCTTGGCGAGATGCGATTGCGGACCGTCGTTGCGCACCCGCTGCCCAACCTGGCGCAGACTCAGGCGCCGGATCATGGCAGGCCCGGTGAGGAAGGACAGCAACAGTGCCGTGAGCACACCGAGGATGGCGCGGAACGTGAGATAGGAAAACACGTGGAACGCAGAGTGATAGCGGGTCAGGTATTCGGTGAGGAACAGCAACATGGTTCAGCTCCCGTTCACGCTTTGGCCAAGCGTCTGGGATACGCGCAAGGCTTCCACAACGCGTTCCATGCGCATGCTGCGCGAGCCTTTCACCAGGAGCGTGATGCCCGAGCGCATGCTGGCGCGCAACGCGCTGACGAGTGCCTCCATGTCCACAAAATGTTCCGCGCTCGCGCCGAACTGTTCGGTCGCGTGCAGGCTCAAGCTGCCGAAACTCATGAGTCGCACGATGCCCAATTTCCGCGCCAACTCGCCGCAGTCCGCGTGCAGTGCCGCCGCACGCTCACCTAATTCACCCATGTCACCGAGCACCAACCACACCGGATCGCCGAGACTCAAGGCGAATTCCATGGCCGCCTTGAGGGACTGCGGATTCGCGTTGTAGGTGTCGTCGATGAGACGGCAACCGCGTGCGCCCGGCATCACGATCAATCTCCCGGGGGTAATCGGCGCTGTGGCAAGTCCGGTCATGACATCGTCGAGACTGGCGCCTGCGGTGCTGGCGGCCGCGGCCGCGGCAAGCGCGTTCAGCACGTTATGCCGGCCCGGCAACGATAGATGGATGCTGGCCTCACCCACCGGTGAGATCAGCCGGAATTCCCACATGCCGGTAGGCACAAGCCTGAGTGAGCCAGGCAATGGATGAAAGTCGGCTTGTTCACTCATGCCAAAACTGTGTTGCAGGCGTTGACCGGCCATCTCCCGCCACAAGGACGCGTGTTCATCGTCTGCATTAATGATCGCGATGCCGTTGGAGCGCAGACCGGTAAACAGCGCGCCTTTCTCCAGCGCCACGCCCCGTAGATTGCCGAGTGCTTCCAGATGCGCTGAACTGGCATTGGTCACCACCCCCACGGTGGCAGATGCCAGCTGCGCGAGATACTCGATTTCGCCGGGATGATTGGTACCCATCTCGATGACCGCGGCGCGATGCTGATCACTCAGATCCAGCAAAGTGAGCGGGACGCCAATGTCGTTGTTCTGGTTATTGCGGGTGGCGAGTACCGTCCCGCGCCGGCGCAGAATGCTGGCGAGCATCTCCTTGACAGTAGTCTTGCCGTTGGAGCCGGTCACGCCGATTACCGGAATAGCGAAACGTCCGCGCCAATGCGCGGCATACGTCCCCAGCGCGTGCCGGGTATCTTTCACTACGATCTGCGGTAGATGACAGGGCACCGGATGCTCCACCAATGCACCAACAGCTCCGAATTTCTCCGCCTGAGCCACGAATTCATGGCCATTGAATTTCGGCCCGCTCAGCGCCACGAACAGCGCGCCCGGCGCAAGCTGGCGGCTATCGATGCTGACACGCAGAAATTCCCGATCCGCACCAGCCAATTTACCGCCGGTGGCGGAGGCGACTTCAGACAACCAGCGCGTGCTCACTGACAAGTCTCCTTCAACAACGCCGCTACCATGTCGCGGTCACTATAAGAAAGATTGCGATCCCCGACGACTTGATACGTTTCATGACCCTTACCGGCTACCAGCACCACATCATCTTTTGACGCTGCGTGGAGCGCTTGTGCGATTGCCCGGGCACGGTCCCGCTGCGTCTGCACGTTTCGGTGATCACCGATACCAGCGAGGATGTCCGCAACGATTGCATCACCGTCTTCGTGACGCGGATTGTCGTCTGTGATGATCACGCGATCTGCAAGCTTCTCCGCGATGGCGCCCATCTGCGGGCGCTTGCCGCGATCGCGTTCACCGCCGCAGCCGAACACGCACCAAAGTTGTCCGCGACAATGCGCGCGCGTTGCGGTGATGGCTTTCTCAAGTGCGTCCGGCGTGTGGGCGTAATCCACCACCACCAGTGGCTTTGTACCACCACCGAAACATTCCATGCGGCCGGGCACGGTGCGCGCATGATTCAGTGTCCGCACAGCCTTGTCGAAAGGAACGTCCAGCGCGAGCAGCACGCCGAGTACCGCGAGCAGATTCTGGGCGTTGAAACGGCCGAGCAGATTCGAAGTAACGTGACCGCGGCCGTAATCCCCACTCACTTCAAATTCCATGCCATTGGATTGCAGCACCAGATTCGAGGCGCGCAACATTTTTCCAGATGACGCGACCGTATTGTCGAGTGCGTAGCCGATACACTGCACACTACGCGACAAAGTTTGCGCCATTGCACGGCCGAAAGGATCGTCCAGATTGATGACCGCGTATTTCAGCCCGGGCAATTCGAACAGCCGGCGCTTGGCGGCGCCATACCGCTCCATGCTGCCGTGATAGTCCAGATGATCGTGGGTGAGATTGGTGAACACTGCCACGTTTACATGCACGCCGTTCACGCGGCCCTGGTCCAGTGCATGGCTGGAAGCTTCCATGCTCACGTACTGCGCGCGCCGGTCACGGAAACACGCAAGCCAGCGTTGCGTATTCACAGCATCGGGTGTGGTATGTGTGGGCTCCTCAAGGTCGCCGTACACGCCGTAACCCAACGTGCCCAATACACCACAGGGTTTGCCCAGCTCCGTCAGAAGTTGCGCCGTGATGAGACTCACCGAGGTCTTGCCGTTGGTGCCGGTTACTGCCGTGACGTTCTGCGTAGCGGATGGATCGCCGTAAAAACGCGCGGCCATGTGGCCCGCGTGTTGATCGAGCGCATGCACCGCAAACGCCGGCAATCCTTTAAGTGCCGGTAAATATTCCACCGCATCTTCAGGTTCATAGGCAACCGCACAGGCCCCGCGGTCACGGGCCTCGGCCAGATGCTTCAGGCCATGATGGTCGTGGCCGCGCACGGCCAAAAACAGATAGCCTGGACCCACTTCGCGGCTATCCATGGCCAAGCCTTGCAATGCCATATCGCGGCTAGGTGGTATATCCGCCTCGCCCTGCAGAATCTTCGACAAGCTTGCGCTGCTGAACTGTTGCGCCTGGGCCATCATGAAGCATGCCCCAGGTTCACCACATAGGCCGTGGTGGTGAGATTGTCCAGATCATCCGGTGGTATATCCAGCAAACGCAGTGCGCCGGTCATGACGCGCGCGAACACCGGTGCGGCGACGGTGGCGGCGTAGTACTGCCCTTTGCTCGGTTCCCGAATCACCACGATGGTCACCAGTCGCGGATCGGTGGCGGGCGCGATACCGGCGAACACGGAAATGTAATCGGTGTTGGAGTAGCCGCCGTTTTGCGCGATGTGCGCGGTGCCGGTTTTCCCTGCCACGTGATAACCGACTATATCTGCGAGTTTGCCGGTGCCTTCGTTGGATACCACGGTTTCGAGCATTTGCCGCAGCTTCACCGCCACGTCTGCGGGAATCACCTGTTGTCCGGCGGGTGGTGCGTCCAGACGCACAAAACTCGGTGGTCTGCGCATGCCGTTGTCGGCGAGGATGTCGTAGGCGTCTGCCAGTTGCAGTGAGGTCACCGCCACGCCGTAACCGTAGGAGATGGTCGCCTGACGCGCCATGGACCAGCTGCGGTAATCGGGAAGTGAACCCGGCACCTCACCTGGAAAGCCGCTGCCACTCAGATGGCCGAAACCGAAGGCTGATAACGTGTTCCACAGCAATTCAGAAGGCAGCGACAAGGCAATCTTGCTGGCGCCAACGTTGCTGGATTTCTCCAGGATAGTAGTGAGGTTGATGGCGCCATAGTCGTTATCGTCGCGAATGGTGTAACCCGACACCTTGTAGAAACCCGGTGCTGTGTTGATAACAGTGTTGGGTGTGTAGCGACCGGAAAGCAGCGCTGCCAGAATGGTAAAAGGCTTCATACTGGAACCGGGTTCGAACTGATCGGTCACGGCGCGGTTGCGATAAGTCTCGGCCTGATAATCGCCTCGGTTGTTGGGATTGAATGACGGTTGGTTCGCCATGGCCAGAACTTCACCGCTGCGCGCATCCATAACGATGATGGAGCCGGACTTGGCGCCCTGTTCTTGCACCGCCTGCTTGAGCGCGCGATACGCCAGGTACTGCACGCGCAAATCAATGCTGGCCACGAGATCTTTGCCGGGTCGCGGAGCGCGCAGGCTTTCCACATCCTGCACCCAACGCCCATAACGGTCCACGATCACGCGCTCCGCGCCGGGCACGCCGCGCAGCCAGTTGTTGTATGCGAGTTCCAGACCTTCCTGGCCGGCATCATCTACGTTGGTGAAGCCCAACACCTGGGCGGTGACTTCGCCGGCGGGATAGTAACGGCGATATTCCCGTTGGCTGTACACACCGGGGATATCCAGTGTCATGACCCGCTGTGCCGCGTACGGATCCATACCACGCACCAGATATACGAACTGTTTGTCATGGTTGTCATTCAGCAATTTCAGGATGTCGTGTGAAGACACACCGAGCGTGTGCGCCAATAGCGGAATACGTCCAAGGGCATCAGAAATTTCCTGGGGATTCATCCAGATGGAATCCACCGGCGTGGAGACCGCCAGCGGCTGACCGTTGCGATCCAGAATCATGCCGCGATGCGCGGGAATCTGGACAACGCGCAAGTGACGTTCCTTGCCCTGGTCCTGCAGAAATTGGTTATCGAACATCTGCAGGTACACGGCACGCCCCAGGAGACCGGCCGCCACCAGCGTGAATACGCCCAGCACTGCGGTGCTGCGCCAACCCCAGGACCTGTCTTCGCCATTACGCTGGCTCATGGATGCACCACGACGATCTGGGGATGAAGTGGTAACTGCATGCCGAGTTGTTGGGTCGCTATCTGTTCGATACGCGCGTGAGTGGACCAGGTACTTTGTTCTAGCAGCAACTGCCCCCACTCGATATTCATCTGGTCGCGCTGCTGACGTGCTTGCTGCAGTTGCGTGAACAGCATGCGGTTCTCGTGACGCGCATCAATGACCGCGAGTGCGCTCAGAAACACCGCGACTACCAGTAAAACTATCACGGCACGGGTAAGCTTCACGGCAGACGCTCCGCAGCCCGTAGCACCGCGCTGCGAGCACGGGAGTTAGCGGCAATTTCCGCGGCATCGGGATGCACAGCATTACCCAGCGCACGAAATGTGGGACCAAGCTTGGGCTTCATCCAAGGCGCACGCGGATCCGGTGGCGCTTCACGACTGTGATCGCGGATGAAGCGCTTGACTATCCGGTCTTCGAGAGAATGAAAGCTGATGACTGCGATCCGTCCACCAGGCGCCAGCACCCGCAGACATTGATCCAGACAACTTGCCAGTTCCTCCAATTCCCGATTGATAAAAATACGCAGGGCCTGAAAACTGCGCGTGGCCGGGTGTTTGTTGCGCTCACGCGTGGGAATGGCCTCGCTCACGATATCCGCAAGCTGCCGAGTGGCAATGATGGGTGTAACCGCGCGCGCCGTGACGATGGCACGGGCGATACGTTTCGCGAAACGTTCTTCACCATATTTATAAATCACATCCGCGATTTCTTTTTCTTCCGCACGTGAGAGCCAATCGGCCACGCTTTCACCCGCATCCGGATCCATGCGCATATCGAGCGGACCATCGTGCAGGAAACTGAAACCACGTTGAGGATCATCGAACTGCGCGGAAGACACACCCAGGTCCAGCAACGCGCCGTTCACCTGTCCCATCACGTCCGCTTGCTGCGCAATCCGCTCAAGCATGGAAAACGTACCTCGATAGCAAACAAACCGTGTGTCATCACCCCACTGCGCCTGTGCTGATGCCAACGCTTCCG
>JBOIBD010000147.1:0-6178 GCA_050739415.1 Gammaproteobacteria bacterium
CAGAACATATGTGCGCTGGTCAAATCTATTCTTCCCAATACCTTTGAACCATTGACGTTGGTTATTTTGAGATGCGCCGTTACCCATGACTGTCGAAGTATCAAATTCAGCATGCTCTTTAACTGCGAAGTGTTCGTCAGAATTCAGGCTTGTCTGATGCTTTGAGTGAAATCGTCGAGCTCGACTGATAGCGAAAAACGAGAATCATTATGTCCAATAATTGGTTTGAGTATATGTGTGCTAACACACGGAAGTATTCTTATGTCTGGCATACATTTAAATCACTTCTGATGGTTGCTGATTGAGTGGATCTGCGGCATTTATCGGTGCTCGGACTAATCCACTGTAAAACGATTTAGGAGGAGCCTGTCATGATCTGGAAAATAAATAGTGAGGAATGGCAGAAATTGCTTTCGAATAGTTTCAAGGCAGCGCGAGGCCAGCGAAACTGGTATGAAGCAAGCTCTCATGCCCGCATGGATCTCAAATATGCGGTTAGCAAGAGCCATAAGAGTGACAAGAAAAATACCCCAGCGGGCTCCAAACGTCTGGTCAGGGTCGTTGGGGAACCGCTTGATACGCAAGGCAAGCATGATCAAAGCCAAAAGGTCTGGAATCCAGCAGAGATGGGAGATAGCCGTATCCATGGTGTTTCACGTGTTGGTTCTCAGTATTTCACTACATCTTTTGGTCAGTCGAATGACCGTACTGACTGGACTGATATGAATGCAGATCGATCATGATGGATTTGTCATGCAGATAATTTATGGAATATTGCCAACAGTGCTGCTGATTCTCGCATTGTGGCTTGCTATGCATGCGATGCTCAGTCATGGCGGGTCGCGAACGTCCATGCCAGTTCGCGTCTAAGCACGGCAAGGCTCGCGTGCACTTCGCTGACTATACGTGGGTAATAAGCTAAACAGCACACTTACCGGGTGAGTCACCGTGACAGGAAATTCATCCGATTATCTGATGTAGCATTCATGGCATGACCGCAGGGTCACTCAAGTATTGTGATTTGAATTGCCATCAAGATGCCGCAAACCCTGGTAGACGCACAATCAAGGCTATGCCAAACGTGGTGGATTTGGGATCAATTCCCAACGCTTTTTTGACAATTGCAAAATCCTTGCTATGCCGTCTAATATATTAGCGGAAGCAGACGAAGGAAGGTATCCCCGGCAGGAGTAGAACATCTCCAGTCGAGGACATATTTATTTGAACTGCCGGAATATGCGGCGTAAAATCCAACCCAGAAGTTGTGCAGAGTTTTGTGGTCGGTTGACGTCTGGGTTCATAATCTTTGCTTCAACCACGGTTCAAAACGTCGTCTGCTGAATCTATTCCATTGCGTGAGGTAAGAAAATGCAGCTTGGCATGATCGGTCTAGGGCGCATGGGCGCCAGCATGGTACGCCGGCTCATGAGGGATGGTCATGATTGCGTGGTATATGACACGCATCCGGATGTGGTAAAGCAATTGCAGAAAGATGGCGCGGCGGCGGCGTCGTCGCTAGAAGATCTCGTCAGCCAACTAGCACAGCCTCGGGCGATATGGATGATGGTACCGGCAGCAGTCGTTGGCGATACAGTAACAAAGCTCACTGATGATTTATTGTCGCCCGAGGATATTCTGATTGACGGCGGCAATTCCCATTATCGTGACGATCTTACGCGCTCCAAACATTTAAAATCCATGGGTATCCACTACGTGGATGTAGGCACCAGCGGCGGCGTGTGGGGAATGGAGGAAGGCTTTTGTCTGATGATCGGTGGCGAACCCCAAACCGTTCAACATCTGGATACTGTGTTTGCTTCGCTGGCGCCAGGCATCGGCACTACGCCGCGCACGCCGGGCCGCGAAAAAATGCCTGGAACCGCTGAGCAGGGTTATCTTTATTGCGGGCCGAATGGCGCCGGCCATTTCGTCAAAATGGTACACAACGGCATCGAGTACGGCATCATGGAGGCCTACGCCGAAGGGCTGAATATCCTGGGCCACGCCAATGCCGGTAAACAGAAACAGATGATCAATGCGGAGACCTCACCGCTGGAGAATCCCGGGGATTATCTCTATGACTTCAAGCTGGAAGATGTGGCCGAAGTCTGGCGCCGTGGCAGCGTGATTCGTTCCTGGTTGCTGGACCTGAGCGCGCATGCACTATTGGCAGATCCGAAACTTGAGAATTTCCGTACCCAAGTATCCGACTCAGGCGAAGGACGTTGGACGCTGCGGGCCGCCATTGATACCTCGGCGCCGGCGCCGGTGTTGAGCGCCGCTTTATACGCGCGCTTCAGTTCACGCGGCGAGGGTGACTTTGCCAACCGGCTGCTGTCCGCCATGCGGGGAGAATTTGGCGGTCATGCTGCTGGGAAGGCCGGTAAGCAATGACGGCTGTAGCGGCGTCCGATGCGCTGGTACTGTTCGGCGCCAGCGGTGATCTCTCCAGCAAAATGCTGTTTCCCGCGCTGCAAGCCATGGTCAAGCGCGGAAGCCTCGACGCGCCGGTTATCGGTGTGGCTCGGGCTGGTTGGAATCTGGAGCAGTTGCGCGCGCATGTCCGCGACAGCTTGCAGCAGCACGACAAGATAGACGAACAGGCGTTTGCGAAGCTTTCGAGTTTGTTGCGTTACGTGGATGGTGATTACGGGGAGCCAGACACTTTCGAAAAACTCCGACAAGAACTCAAAACCACCAAACATCCGTTGTATTACATGGCCATTCCACCCGCCATGTTTCCAGTAGTGGTGGAAGGTCTGGGCAAGATCGGCGCAACGGCCGGGGCGCGGGTGGTCGCAGAAAAACCCTTCGGGCGGGACTTAGGTTCGGCTCAGCAGCTCAATAAAATATTGCTCAGCGTGTTCAGTGAGAATTCTATTTTCCGCATAGACCATTATCTGGGCAAAGAGACGGTGCTGAATCTGTCCTATTTCCGCTTCGCCAACAGTTTTCTGGAACCGATCTGGAACCGCAACTATATAAAGAGTGTGCAGATCACCATGGCGGAGCGTTTCGGCATCGGCAGCCGCGGCAAGCTGTATGATGCCATCGGTGCAATCCGCGACGTGGTGCAAAACCACATGCTGCAGGTGGTGGCGATCCTGGCGATGGAGCCACCCATCGGAGAAGGCAGCGAAGCGCTGCGCGATGAAAAGGTGAAGGTCTTCAGGTCGATCCGTCCGCTCACCGGCCACAGTCTGGTACGCGGTCAGTACCGCGGCTACCGCGACGAACAGAATGTGGACCCGAAGTCCCAGGTGGAGACCTTCGCGGCAATGCAATTGCACCTGGATTCTTGGCGCTGGGAAGGCGTCCCATTTTTCATCCGCGCCGGCAAATGCCTGGCGGTAACCGCCACCGAAGTTCTGGTGGAGTTGCGACGCCCACCGCAGAAAGTATTTACCGAGCCTTTACCCAAGCACTCGAATCATGTGCGTTTCCGGCTCGGTCCGGACCGTATCGCCATCGGACTGGGCGTGCGCGCCAAGAAGCCAGGCGAGGCCATGGTGGGTGAAGAAGTTGAATTGTACGTATGCGATAACAAGGACGACGGCATGAGTGCGTATGAACGTCTGATCGGCGAGGCTATGCACGGCGATGTCTCGCAGTTTGACCGTGAGGACGGTGTCGAAGCGACCTGGCGCATCGTGGATCCGGTTTTGAGCATGAAAACACCAGTTCACGAGTATGTACCCGGCACTTGGGGGCCGGCTGAGTCCGATGCCATCACAGCCCAGTATGGCGGCTGGCATGAGCCGAAAATCTCACAATGACCCCACGGGAAAAGTATTCCCAGCGGCCGATTGGGCATGTAGTCGAGCCACCCGAACCGGGTGCCGTGAACCTCGAGCGGCGCGTATTCGACACTGCCGAGATTGCCGCGCGGCAGGCCGCGACCTTCATCGCTGAGCAGGCGCAACGGACCGTGGAGCTGCAAGGCCGATGTGTGCTGGCTTTGAGCGGTGGTGAAACGCCTAGGCAGATGTTCAAAATACTGGCAAGCGAAAACATGCCATGGTCCATGCTGAGCGTGGTCCAGGTGGATGAGCGAGTGGCGCCTGCCGGTGACGCAGCACGCAATCTTGCACTCTTGCGGGAAAATTTCTTGGGACCCAGTAAATTGTTGCCGCAACAGATCTATCCCATGCCAGTGGTAACAACTGATCTGAATATCGCGGCACGCAATTATGCTGAGCTGCTGGAACATTTATGCGGCTCGCCGCCGGTGCTGGACTTGGTGCACTTAGGGTTGGGCACAGACGGCCACACCGCCTCGCTGGTGCCGGGCGATCCGGCGTTACATGTGATGGATGCGGACGTTGCTTTGACGGGGATGTATCAGGGCCATCGGCGCATGACCCTGACTTATCCCATCATCAGCCGTGCGCGCTGCATCCTGTGGCTGGTAACGGGCGCGGCCAAGGCGGACATACTCGCCCGCCTGTGCAATGACGACACCACTATTCCCGCCGGCCGTGTTGCTCGCGAGCGAGCCGTGGTATTTGCGGACCAGGCGGCTGCAGCGCGTCTGGAGTCATGAATACGAATCTCAAAGCTTGAAAACGCGGAGAAACGGGATGAATGCGACGAAAGCAACCCAAACTGATACATCCAGCTTGGATGAAAGCTGTATCAATACCCTACGCTTCCTGTCCGTGGACATGATACAAAAGGCCAACAGCGGCCACCCCGGCTTGCCCATGGGTGCGGCGGCCATGGCCTATATCCTGTGGACGCGTTATCTGAAACACCATCCGGCCAATCCGGCCTGGTTCGACCGGGACCGCTTCGTGCTGTCCGCTGGCCACGGTTCGGCACTCTTATATAGTCTCCTGCATCTGACGGGTTATGCGCTGCCGCTGGAGCAAATCAAGCAGTTCCGCCAATGGGGCAGTCTCACGCCGGGGCATCCGGAACGCGGGCACACCCCGGGTGTCGAGACCACCACTGGGCCCTTGGGACAGGGCTTCGGCAACGGTGTGGGCATGGCCATGGCGGAAGCGCATTTGGCTGCACGCTACAACCGCGACGACTTCGAGGTCATCAATCACTACACTTATGGCATCGTCAGCGACGGCGATCTGATGGAAGGCATCGCCTCCGAAGCGGCGTCTCTTGCCGGCCATCTGCAACTCGGCAAACTTATCTATCTATATGATGATAATTACGTCACGCTTTCCGCCGGTACAGATATCACGTTCACTGAAGACCGGGCACAACGTTTCGCGGCGTATGGCTGGCACATCCAGAGCCTGGAAGATGGCAACGATCTGGCGGCTGTCGCCGGTGCGCTGGATGTGGCGCGCGCGGAAACTAAACGCCCTTCGCTGATTCTGGCGCGTACCCATCTGGGTTACGGTTCACCCAACAAGCAGGATAGTTTCGAAGCCCATGGTTCGGCACTGGGCGTGGAAGAAGTGAAGTTGACCAAACAGAACCTGGGCTGGCCGGTGGAGCCGCCGTTTCATATACCAGAATCGGCGCTCAAGCATTTCCGCGAAGCCTTGGCGCAAGGTAAAAAGGCAGAAGATGAGTGGAATAGACAATTCAGTGCCTATACGAAAGCCTTTCCTGATCTCGCAGGCGAATTGCAACAGCGCATGCGCGGTGAATTGCCACGGGCTTGGGACTCCGATATCCCGGTATTTCCTGCCGATGCCAAGGGCATGGCCACGCGCGCCGCGTCCGGCCGAGTGATGAACGCGATTGCGCCGCGTCTGCCCGCGCTGATCGGCGGCTCAGCGGATCTGGATCCTTCCACCTACACGGCATTGAAAGGGCTCGGCGACTTCGAGCCACCGGGCGTGGATGCCAGCGACCGCGAAGGCTCCCTGGGCGGCGGCTGGAGTTTCGCCGGCCGCAATTTGCACTTTGGCGTGCGTGAGCATGCCATGGGTTCGATCATCAATGGTCTGGCGGCGCACGGCGGCAGTCTGCCGTTCGGGGCCACCTTCCTGATTTTCTCCGATTACATGCGCCCGCCCATGCGGCTCGCGGCTTTGATGAAACTGCACGTGATCTATGTCTTCACCCACGACAGTATCGCGCTGGGCGAGGACGGACCAACCCATCAACCAGTGGAGCAGTTGGCCGGCTTGCGTGCGGTTCCGGGGCTGACCGTCATCCGGCCCGGCGATGCCAACGAGACCGCCGTGGCCTGGCGAGTGGCGCTGAC
>JBOIBD010000148.1:0-6098 GCA_050739415.1 Gammaproteobacteria bacterium
CTCATAGCCACAGCCGTCTTAGAGACGGTTTGGGTCGTGACCATTTCCGTCATGCGTTGTTCATAGTGTTCCGAGAACCGCAAGGCGTAGAACCCGGAAATCACTACCAACACTACAACCACGACCGACAATGTCGCGCCGAACGCTCCGTGTTGGCGTAGCCAAATATTAGATGCGTTTGGGTCTTTGGGCTTGACCAACAGCCAAGCCAGGACCAGCACCACAGGAAAACCCAGCAGCAAGATGATGATGATGGTTGGAACGAAGTGGTTCCAGCCAAAATACGGAAACACCCGGCTGGTTACTTGGATCACGATCCAGGCGCCCACTGCGTAACCCACTACCACGCGATACACGTGGTGCTGCTTCAGCCGTGCGAGGAGGCTTAAAGACTCGTCAGTCACGAGAGATGAATTCTCCCTTTATTACTGAGTCATACAGTTTGGCGAAGGGGGTGGGATTACTCCGGGCTATATTGCTACGCGTCCAGCTCCGCAATCCAGACCAGGTCGGGCGTCCTGCCCTCCCGCTCTGCGGGAACAACGATTCACTGGATCGTTGTTCTTTCCGCATCGCCCCTGCCCGTCGCCCTTCGGGCCCCGCTCCGCGGGTTCAAAATCGTTCTAAGCTCGGCTCTCCCTGCCTCGCTAAGAACCCAGAGTCTGACATCCATGCCAGACCCGTTCGGAACTTTGTTCCTCACCCAGACGATTTTGTCGAACCCGACCAATATATTCTTCCGTGGGTTCGAATATTAGCTCCGTTGTCTGCTGTCGCAATTGACACGCAATACCCTGCGCTAAATATGGCGGAGGGGGTGGGAGTACTCCGGGCATCCCTGCCCTACGCCCCTTCGGGGCCCACGCTTCGCGTGGTTCAAAACTGCTCCCGGCAGTTTTGTCGAACCAAGCCTATATAGCTCTTCGTGGGTTCGAATCCTGAGCACATCCAACTCAGTGACAATTCCCAACCTGCGACTCAACTTGTAACAACTTGGCGGAGGGGGTGGGATTCGAACCCACGAAGAGCTTGCGCCCTTGCCGGTTTTCAAGACCGGCACCTTCAACCACTCGGTCACCCCTCCACAGGCGCGCAAGAATACCGGAATGTGGTTTTATAGGCCAGAATTGGCATTCCGCGGCTTGAAATACGCCAAGTATCGCTATATATCGTATTCGTCAGCGAGTATCTTGAGATACCGCTTTGGATAAGATCAGGTTCAAATCACATCAGACAATTTTCTTGAAGGAGTATCCACCATGGAAAAGGCATCGGCGCCGCCAATTTATGTAACTGAGCGGGATTTCGACACCCTCTCCCACCTTTTGGAAACACCCCAATCCCGTGGCCTGCCCGGGATCGATGCACTCCTGCAAGAGTTGGACCGTGCTCACGTAGTGGCGGCTGACAAAGTACCGGTGAATGTCATCACCATGAACTCCACTGCCCGCTTCAAGGATGAGTCAAGCGGCGCAGTACATGAGTTGACGCTGGTGTATCCGCAGGATACCGGTGCTTCACCCGGGCGTATCTCGGTGCTGGCGCCTGCCGGCAGCGCACTGCTGGGCTTGTCCGCCGGCCAGATCATTGAATGGCAGGTGCCAGGCGGACGAAGGCTACGACTTAAGGTGTTGGAAGTGCTGCATCAGCCTGAAGCCCGACGCGCTGACGTAAAGACTAAATAATCGTCAAGCCGCTCATGTACGGCCGCAGTATTTCGGGAACCGTGATGCGGCCATCTATATCCTGATAATTTTCCATGACGGCGATGAGTGCCCGGCCGACTGCTACTCCGGAACCGTTCAGCGTGTGCAGTAACTCAGGCTTGCCGGTATCGGGATTGCGCCAGCGTGCTTGCATGCGCCGTGCCTGGAAATCTGTGCAATTGCTGCATGAGGAAATCTCCCGGTAGCGATTCTGGCTGGGCAGCCAAACCTCCAAGTCATAGGTCTTGGCAGCAGCAAATCCGATGTCACCCGCACTCAGAGCCACGACCCGGTATGGCAGCTGCAGCTTCTGCAAGATTTTTTCAGCATGTCTGGTAAGTTCTTCCAAAGCTTGGTACGAACCTTCGGGCCGTGTCATCTGCACCAACTCTACTTTCTCAAATTGATGCTGGCGGATCATGCCGCGGGTGTCTTTGCCGGTGGCGCCCGCTTCTGCCCGGAAACACGGGGTATGTGCCACATACTTGCGCGGTAATGTATCAGCTTCGAGGATTTCATCTCGCGCCAGATTGGTGACGGGCAC
Source organism: Gammaproteobacteria bacterium (assembly GCA_050739415.1). Taxonomy (GTDB): domain Bacteria; phylum Pseudomonadota; class Gammaproteobacteria; order Natronospirales; family REEB76; genus REEB76. Next base: position 2,251 of record JBOIBD010000148.1, read on the forward strand.
TTCAGCAGTCGGAATCAGGAAATACTTTTGCTCACCTTGCAGGGCAAACAGGTCCTCGGCAAACTTCGGCAACTGGCCGGTGCTGCGCAAGGAATCAGCATTCACCATATAAGGAACGTAGACTTCTTCGTAACCATGCTCGCGGGTATGCAAGTCCAGCATGAACTGGATCAAGGCGCGGTGCAGTTTTGCCAATGGCCCCTTGAGCACCACGAAGCGTGCGCCAGCAAGTTTTGTCGCAGACTCGAAATCCATTCGGTCATCTATGGCGCCCAGATCCACGTGGTCCTTTGGTGGAAAGTTGAATTTCGGCGGTGCGCCCCACTTGCGTATCTCCTTGTTTGTACTTTCATCCCTGCCTTCCGGGACGCTCTCATGCAGGAGGTTCGGCAGACCGTATTGGATCGCCTCAAGTTCGGCTTCCACACAGCCGAATTCCGCTTCAGCCGCCTTCAGATCATCACCGAGTGTGGCGACCTGCTTGAGCAGTGACGCTACATCCTGGCCGGAAGCTTTGAGCTTGCCGATCTCTTTGGAATGGATATTGCGCTCGTTGCGCAACTGCTCCATGCGCATCTGAATTTCCTTGCGCTGGTTTTCGAGGGCAGCATAGACTTTTGTATCCAGCTTGAAACCACGACCGGCAAGCGCATGGGCAACGCCCTCCAGATCACTCCTCAATAACTTCGGATCAAGCATGCTGTATCTTTATTCTGGTTTGGTGGATTTTCTGCGGGCTGCTTTGTCGCGGTCGCGCAGTATCGCGAGCTTCTCCGCGATCCTGATTTCGAGGCCGCGCGGCACGGGATGATAATAGGTTTTCTGCGGCATTGCTTCCGGGAAATAGTTCTCCCCTGCCGCATAGGCATCCATTTCATCGTGGGCATAGCGATAGTCATGGCCATAGCCCAGGCCTTTCATGAGCTTCGTCGGTGCGTTGCGCAAGGCCAGCGGCACTTCCAGCGTGCCGTATCGTTTGGCGTCCGCCATAGCCTCGCCAAAGGCGGTATAGACCGCGTTACTTTTAGCGGCGCAGGCGAGATACACCACCGCTTGGGCAATGGCCAGTTCGCCTTCCGGCGAACCCAGCCGCTCCTGCACATCCCAGCCATTCAACGCCAGTTCCAGCGCCCGCGGATCGGCGTTGCCGATGTCCTCGGATGCTATACGTACCACGCGGCGCGCTATATATAGTGGATCACAGCCGCCGTCCAGCATGCGTGCCAGCCAGTACAAGGCACCGTCCGGCGAAGAGCCACGCACGGATTTGTGCAAGGCAGAAATCTGGTCATAGAACAGCTCACCGTGTTTGTCGAAACGGCGCATACCGCCGGAGATCACCTCGCGGACAGTCTTTTCGCTGATGGTTTCACGGCCGTTCGCCGACTCTGCCAGGTCCGCCGCCAGTTCCAGAAAATTGAGCGCACGGCGGGCGTCGCCGTCCGCCGCTGCCGCCAGTTCATCACGGAGCTTGTCGGCCAATTCGATAGGCTGTGCACCCAGGCCGCGCTCCTTGTCGGCCAAGGCCAAGTCAATGATGTGACGGATATCCGCCGCTCCCAGCGGCTTCAATATATAAGTACGGGCGCGCGACAGCAGCGCGTTGTTCAATTCAAAGGATGGATTCTCGGTGGTGGCACCTATAAAGGTAAGCGTGCCATCTTCCACAAAAGGCAAAAAAGCGTCCTGTTGGGATTTGTTGAAGCGGTGTACTTCGTCCAGAAACAACACAGTACGCACACCCGCTTCGTTACGCCGCGAATGGGCCTGCTCCACCGCCGCGCGCACGTCTTTGACGCCCGCCATCACTGCTGACAAGGCGATGAAATCGGCTTGGCTAGCATCCGCCAGCATCCGCGCCAAAGTAGTCTTGCCGGTGCCCGGCGGACCCCAGAAGATCATGGAGTGCAGATGGCCACTCTCCAACGCACGGCTAAGTGGTTTGCCGGGGCCGAGCAGATGGGTTTGACCGATGAATTCTGTAGCGTTGCGCGGCCGCATACGATCCGCCAGAGGCCGGCCGTCCTGTGCGGCGTCTGCCACAGGCATGTCAGTGGCCGGATTTCTTGCCGGTGTCACCAAAGACATCCGCACCGGGCGGTGGTGTGAACTGGAACAAGCTGTCGGGCAGCGCTGGATTCAGTACCAGATGGCTAAAAGTGATGCGTGTGATGTTACCGAGAGCGTCATTGAGTTCCATTACGGATACGTTGTTACCCTTGAATCCCAGCTTCACGTTTTCGAAATCCGTATCCGCGACCTTAGGTGTCAGTCCGACCCATTTCAGGCCATTCTCTTCACCAAGATCCTTCACCGTAAAACTCTTTGATACATCATTGGAGCCCGACAGCAGCACGGCCGGACTGGCGGCCAATGTGCCATTCAGCGGTTTGACGGTGACCTGCTGCAATTCCACGTCGTATATCCAGACGTGCTTTCCGTCGGCGACGATGATCTCCTTATTGGGTGTAGCGTAATCCCAGCGGAAACGATCCGGGCGCTTGATAACCAATGTACCCACGGATTTTTTCACCTGTTGCAAATTTGCATCCAATACCACCTGCGTGAAATCTGCCTTGAGGCTGTGCACATTTTTGAGAAAGTATTGCATTTCCTGAATGGCGGTATCAGAGTGCGCAGCCATTGCCGTAAAGGGTAGGAGAAAAATCACGGCTACCATGATCGTAATAAGTCTTAAGTTGGTACGCACACACTTCTCCATAACGTCGATATTTTGATCTTCACTCTTCACTCTTCACTCTCCGACCCCGGCGGAGGCGCTGCCAGTACCTCGCGCATGCCGTTGGTTTGCAAGGATCCGACAATACCAGCCGATTCCATTTGTTCGATCATGCGCGCGGCACGGTTGTAACCAATCTTCAGCCGACGCTGCACACCGGAGATGGAGGCACGGCGCGATTCCGTGACGATGTGCACCGCCTGATCATAGAGCGGATCGGACTCTGCGTCCGCGCCACCTTCACCCGCATCGCTAAACCCTGGAATTCCAGGCAGCGATTCCAGCGGTCCATGCAAGATCTCATCCATATACCGCGGCTCACCCTTGCGTTTGAGGTGCGCCACGATGGTATGTACTTCCTGGTCACTCACGAAGGCGCCATGTATGCGCATCGGTACCGGTGTGCCAGGCGGCAGGAACAACATATCGCCGTGACCTAATAGAGATTCGGCGCCTTGCTGATCGAGGATCGTGCGCGAGTCCACCCGCGCCGACACCTGGAACGCGATGCGTGCCGGGATGTTGGCCTTGATCAAGCCGGTAATCACGTCCACCGAAGGACGCTGCGTGGCCAATACCAGGTGGATACCGGAGGCACGCGCTTTCTGCGCCAAACGTGTGATCAGCTCTTCCACTTTCTTGCCCACCACGATCATGAGGTCAGCTAATTCATCCACTACCACCACGATACCCGGCAAGGGCGCAAGGTATGGAATCTCGGAGTCGCTCAATTCATTCTGCTGCTCGGACTTGAGCAATGGATCCGGGATGGGCTTGCCGGCATCCAGTGCATCTTTCACCTTGCGGTTGTATCCGGCGAGGTTGCGCACGCTCACCGCCGCCATCAAACGATAACGGCGTTCCATCTCCGCCACGCACCAGCGCAGCGCGTTGGCGGCCTCTTTCATATCCGTGACCACTGGCGTTAGTAGATGCGGGATGCCTTCATAGACGGACAACTCCAGCATCTTGGGATCAATCATGATGAGTCGTGTGTGTTCGCTAGTGGCCTTGTACAGCAGGCTCAGGATCATGGCGTTCAAGGCCACGGATTTTCCAGAGCCGGTGGTGCCGGCGATCAACAGATGCGGCATGCGCTCCAAATCCG
>JBOIBD010000149.1:0-6089 GCA_050739415.1 Gammaproteobacteria bacterium
GGGCAACGGCAAGGGCAACGTCGAGTACTGGGTCGCTAAAGTGCAGCCCGGAACAATTTTGTATGAAATGGAAGGCGTGACCGAGGATATCGCACGTGAGGCCTTTCGTCTGGCGTCAGCGAAAATCTCGGTAACCACCACGTTCGTCAGCCGGCAGGTGATGTGATGGATGCGAAAGAATTACGCGGCAAGAACGACAAGGAACTGCGCGACGAACTCGTCGCGCTGCGCAAGGAGCAGTTTAACCTGCGCATGCAGCAGGCCTCCGGTCAGATGCCGCGCGGCCATCAGATATACAACGTGCGCAAGAACATCGCGCGCGCCAAGACCGTGCTCGTCGAACGGGCGAAGGTAAGCAAGAAATGAACGAATCGATCGAACAGACAGGGCAAACCAAGGCTACACGCACCCTGACCGGTCGCGTGGTCAGCAACAAAATGGACAAGACCATCACGGTGATGGTGGAGCGCGTAGTAACACATCCGGCTTACGGCAAGATCATGCGACGTCGCAGCAAGATCAAGGCACACGACGAGCAGAATGCCTGCCAGGAAGGCGACACTGTGGTGATTACCCAATGCCGGCCGGTCTCGCGCCACAAGGCCTGGAAGCTGGTGGAAATCGTCGGACATGCAGCCACAAAACGCGCGGCTGAACGCACCAGCGAGGAAGCGCAGTCATGATTCAGATGCGCACCGTGCTGGATGCCGCCGACAACAGCGGCGCGAAAAGCTTGAAGTGCATCAAGGTGCTGGGCGGCTCCAAGCGCCGCTATGCGTACATCGGCGATGTCATCAAGGTGAGCATCGGCGATGCCATCCCGCGCGGCAAGGTGAAGAAAGGCGAGGTGTATGACGCCGTGGTGGTACGCACCCGCAAGGGCGTGCGCCGGCCGGACGGTTCCATCATCCGCTTCGACAGCAACGCAGCGGTGCTGCTCAACAACAAGCTTGAGCCCATCGGTACGCGCATCTTTGGACCGGTGACGCGCGAGCTGCGTACCGAGCGGTTCATGCGCATCATTTCGCTGGCGCCGGAAGTTCTCTGAGCGCCGGGAGCAGGACTATGAGCAAGATCAAGAAAGGCGATGAGGTGGTGGTAACCGGCGGCAAGGACAAGGGCCGGCGCGGTGCCATCCTCAAGGTATTGGAGAACAATCGCGTGATCGTCGAGAACGTGAACATGGTGAAGAAGCACACGCGTCCGAACCCGAATGCAAATGTCACCGGCGGCATCATCGAGAAAGAGATGCCAATCCATATCTCGAAGGTGATGCTGTTCAACCCGGTTAGCAAGAAGGGCGACCGCGCGGGTTACCGCACGCTGGAAGACGGCCGCAAGGTGCGCATCTTCCGTTCCAACAAAGAAGTGGTTGACGTCTGAGGGCGGCGCACATGGCAAGATTGCAGCAATATTATCGCGAGACAGTGGTGCCCGAACTCACCAAGAGGTTTGATTATAAAAACCCCATGGAAGTGCCGCACATTACCAAGATTACGCTCAACATGGGTGTGGGCGAGGCCACTGCGGACAAGAAGATCATGGAAAATGCGGTCAAGGACATGACGCAGATCGCCGGTCAAAAGCCCGTGGTCACCATGTCCAAGAAGTCCATCGCCAACTTCAAGATCCGCGAGGATTACCCGGTGGGCTGCAAGGTGACGCTGCGGCGCGCGCAGATGTACGAGTTTCTGGACCGCCTGATCAGCATCGCGTTGCCGCGTGTGCGCGATTTTCGCGGCGTGAGTGGCCGCTCGTTCGACGGCCGCGGCAATTTTAGTCTGGGCGTGAAGGAACAGATCATTTTTCCGGAAATCGAATACGACCAGATCGATGCCCTGCGCGGCATGGATATCACTATCACCACCAATGCGAAGACTGACGCGGAAGCCCGGGCGCTTCTCGAAGCCTTCAAATTCCCATTCAGGAACTGAGGTTTAATACATGGCCAAAACATCCATGCTGAACCGCGAAGTGAAACGCGAGAAGCTGGTGAAGAAATTCGCCAAGCAGCGCGCTGAGCTCAAGCGCCTCATCCGCAATCTCGAAACGAGCGATGAGGAACGACACGCGGCGGTCACCAAGCTCGCGAAACTGCCGCGCGATTCGAGTGCCTCGCGCCAGCGCAACCGCTGCGCGATCACCGGCCGTTCACGCGGCAATTATCGAAAATTCGGCCTGGGCCGCAGCAAATTGCGCGAAGCCGCCATGCGTGGCGACGTACCCGGCCTGCACAAGGCCAGTTGGTAAGGATTCATCGAGGGATATCGCTACTATGAGTATGACTGATCCCATAGCTGACATGTTCACACGCATCCGCAACGGCCAGATGGTGGGCCGCGAACAAGTGAACATGCCTGCCTCAAATATCAAGTGCGAGATCGCGCGTGTGCTCAAAGACGAGGGTTACATTGAGGAATTCGAGCGTCGTGAGCAGGACGGCAAGTCCGAGTTGGTGGTGACGCTCAAATATCATCAGGGCCGTCCGGTCATCGACCACATCCGTCGCATCAGCAAACCTGGCCTGCGCGTGTACAAGCGCAAGGACCAATTGCCGAAAGTCCTGGGTGGTCTGGGCATCGCCATCGTCTCGACGCCGCAAGGCGTGATGAGCGATCGCGCCGCGCGCGCAGCCGGCCAGGGCGGTGAAGTGCTGTGCGTCGTCTCGTAACCGGATTTCCAAGGTAGTCCCATGTCCAGAATTGCCAGTCAACCGATTCCGCTACCCAAGGGCGTCGAAGCGACCATCGCCGGCAGCGCAGTCACCATCAAGGCTGCGAAAGCCAGCTTGGCTTTCGTGCTGCATCCGCATGTCGAAGTGAAGAGCGACAATGGTGTGCTGCATATCGCCGTGAAACCGGGCCATCCGGAAGCGGATGCGGTTGCCGGTACCACGCGCGCGCTGCTCAACAACGCGGTCAAGGGTGTGACCCAGGGGTTCCAGAAGAAGCTCGAACTGGTGGGCGTGGGTTTTCGCGCCGCCATGCAGGGCAAGTCCCTGAACCTGACACTCGGGTTTTCCCATCCGGTGAATTACACGGTGCCGGAAGGCATCCACATCGAGACGCCGAGCCAGACGGAGATCATCATCAAGGGTACGGATCGCCAGAAGGTTGGCCAGGTGGCCGCCGATATCCGCGGCTTCCGGCCGCCGGAGCCTTACAAGGGCAAGGGTGTGCGCTACACCAATGAGCGCGTGGTCCTCAAAGAGGCCAAGAAGAAATAACGGATGGTGTGAGCAATGGATAAGAAACCAATCGAAAAGAAACTCGCGCGCCTGCGCCGCGCTCGTCGCGCCCGCGCCCGGATTCGCGAGTTACGTGCGTACCGGCTGTGCGTGCATCGCACGCCGAGTCATATCTATGCACAGATCCTGGCGCCTGAAGGCGACAAGGTGCTGGCTGCGGCATCTACGTTGGAGGCTGCGGTCAAGAAGAGTTTGAAAGCGACCGGCAACATCGCCGCCGCCGCTGCGGTCGGCAAGGCGATTGCGGAGAAAGCCAAACAGGCCGGCATAACGGCCGTGGCCTTCGACCGCTCCGGATTTCGCTACCACGGACGCGTCAAGGCTTTAGCCGATGCCGCGCGTGAAAATGGTTTGCAGTTCTAAGGTGCAGTATGGCAAAAAAGATTGAGAACCTTCCGACCAGCAACGACGGCATGCAGGAAAAGCTGGTGGCGGTGAATCGCGTCGCCAAAGTGGTCAAGGGTGGCCGCCAGTTCGGCTTCACGGCGCTCACGGTGGTGGGCGACGGTGCTGGTAAGGTGGGTTTCGGTTACGGCAAGGCACGTGAAGTACCCAACGCCGTGACCAAGGCTATGGAACACGCCCGTAAGAATCTGCAGCAGGTGTCGCTGGCTGATGGCACGTTGCATTACGCCATCCATGCGCGTCACGGCGCCACGCGGGTGTATATGCAGCCGGCCTCAAACGGTACCGGCATTATCGCCGGCGGTGCCATGCGCGCCATTCTGGAAGTCGCAGGTGTGAAGAATGTGTTGGCCAAGAGTTATGGTTCGCGCAATCCTATCAACGTGGTACGCGCCACCATGAATGGACTCACCGAGCAGCGTTCACCCCGCGACGTGGCCGCCAAACGTGGCAAAACGCTGGACGAAATCAAGAGCTGACGCCATGACTAAAGCAAAGGCTAAGGAAATCAGGATCACGCTGGTGAAGAGCCCTTTCGGGCGGCTCAAGAGCCACCGCGATTGCGTGCGCGGTCTGGGACTGCGCCGTCTGCATCATACCGTCAGTGTGCAGGACACACCGCAAGTGCGCGGCATGATCGCGACGGTGTCCTTTATGTTGCAGGTGGAGGAAGCATGAACATGCGTCTCAATACCCTATCGCCCGCCGTCGGCAGCAAAACCGGCAAAAAGCGTTTGGGCCGCGGCATCGGTTCGGGGCTCGGCAAAACTTCGGGCAAGGGCCACAAGGGCCAGTACGCGCGCAAGGGTGGCTACCACAAGGTAGGCTTCGAAGGCGGCCAGATGCCGCTGCAGCGTCGTCTGCCCAAGGTGGGCTTCCGTTCGCACATCAAACACACTCGCGCACAAATACGACTCGATGCGCTCGCGCGCGTGGATGCAGAAGTAATTGACATCCTGGCACTTAAGGCCGCGGGATTAGTGCCGCTGCAGACCGATAAGGTGAAAGTGATCCTGGCGGGCGAAATCAAGAAGAAGGTCGCGCTCAAGGGTGTACACGCTACCAAGGGAGCCCGGGCAGCTATCGAAGCAGCTGGCGGCAAGGTGGAGGACTAAGTGTCCCGCAGTTCCAGCGGCAGCGGCATGATCTCAGGTCTGTCGCAGATCGGGAAACTCACCGATTTGCGCAAGCGCCTGCTGTTCCTGGTCGGCGCTCTGGTGGTGTTCCGAATCGGCACGCATATACCTGTACCCGGGATTGATCCAGCTGCGTTGGCGCGGCTGTTCAACCAACATTCCGGCGGTTTGCTGGGCATGTTCAATATGTTCTCCGGTGGCGCGCTCATGCGCTTGTCGGTGTTTGCGCTCGGCGTGATGCCCTACATTTCAGCTTCCATCATCATGCAGATGTTGGCAGTGGTGATGCCGAGCCTGGAGAAACTGCGCAAGGAAGGCCAGTCAGGCCAGCGCATCATCACCAAGTACACGCGCTGGGGTACGGTAGCGCTCGCGCTGTTTCAGTCGCTGGGCGCGGCTTTGGCGCTGCAAAGCCAGGGCGTGGCCGTGCATCCCGGATTTACTTTCGTGTTCGTGGCCACCGTTAGCCTCGTGACTGGCACCCTGTTCCTGATGTGGATCGGTGAGCAGATGACTGAGCGCGGTGTCGGCAACGGTATTTCCATGATTATTTTCGCCGGCATTGTCGCCGGTTTGCCGGCGGCGTTTGGCGGCACGCTTGATCTGGTGCGCACCGGTCAGATGAATGCCATCATCGCCATCGTGATCGTGGTGCTGGTGCTGGGGGTGACCGCATTCGTGGTATTCGTGGAGCGCGGCCAGCGGCGCATCACGGTGAATTATGCCAAGCGACAACAGGGCCGCCGTATGTACGCGGCGCAGACCAGCCATTTACCGTTAAAACTGAACATGTCGGGTGTGATCCCGCCGATCTTTGCGTCCTCCATCATTCTGTTTCCTGCGACGGTCGGAAACTGGTTCGGACAACAGGAAGGATTCGGCTGGTTGCAGAGTTTCGGCGCGGCCATGTCGCCGGGGCAGCCGATCTACGTGATTGTGTTTGCGGGTTTGATCATTTTCTTCTGTTTTTTCTATACCGCCTTGGTGTTCAACTCCAAGGAGACGGCAGAGAATCTGAAGAAGTCGGGCGCCTTCATACCCGGAATCCGCCCGGGCTTGCAGACTGCGGCGTATGTGGACAGCGTGCTCACCAAATTGACGTTCTGGGGCGCCATCTACGTTACCGCTGTATGCCTGCTGCCGGAGTTCCTGATTTTGTATTGGAATGTGCCGTTCTATTTTGGTGGCACTTCACTGTTGATTATCGTGGTAGTGGTGATGGACTTCATGGCGCAGTTGCAGGCGCACCTCATGTCGCACCAGTACGAGGGTTTGCTGCGCAAGGCCAACCTCAAGGGCTA
>JBOIBD010000150.1:0-6004 GCA_050739415.1 Gammaproteobacteria bacterium
CGATGAAGAGGAGGCTTACTGTACGTCCGCGGAGGACTTTCAGGATGCGCGCCAAGTCTGCGAACAACTGGGCATCCCTCTGCACAAGGTAAACTTCGCTGCCGAATACCGCGAGCGCGTGTTCCGGTTATTCCTGGATGAATACGCCGCAGGCCGCACACCGAATCCCGATGTATTGTGCAACAGCGAGATCAAATTCAAGACGTTTCTGGAATATGCCCTACGCCTGGGTGCGGATTGTATTGCCACGGGCCATTACGCCCGGATTTTGCCTACACTGTCCGGAGTGAAGCTCCTGCGCAGCCACGATGTCGGCAAGGATCAGAGTTACTTCTTGCACGCGGTTGCTCAGCCAGCACTGGCAAAAACACTGTTTCCGGTCGGAGACATGCTCAAACAGGACGTGCGTCGGCGAGCGCATGCGGCGGGTTTCGCCAACCATAACAAGAAAGACAGCACTGGCATCTGCTTTATCGGCGAACGTAAATTCACAGCATTCCTATCCAGATACCTGCCCGCACAACCGGGTGCTATCGAAAACCCCGTCGGCGAAGTCATCGGTAGCCACCGCGGGCTCATGTATTACACGCTGGGTCAACGCCAGGGTTTGGGCGTAGGCGGACGTCGCGAAGCGACACCGGCAGCGTGGTATGTGGCTTCGAAAGACCTGAAACGCAATGTGCTAATGGTTGTGCAAGGCCACGACCATGCGCTGTTGCAGCAGCAGTCGCTGTACGCCGAACAACTTCACTGGATATCAGGGACTCCACCGGCACGGCTCTTCGCCTGTACCGCTAAAAGTCGGTATCGCCAAACCGATCAAGCCTGCCAGGTGACGATAGAAAATTCGCATCGCTGTCATGTGGTCTTCGAACATCCTCAGCGTGCGCTGACACCCGGCCAATACGTGGTCTTTTACCACGGTGAAGTATGCCTTGGTGGCGGAGTCATCGCCGAAGTAGAGCACTCTGTAACCACCGTGCGTGAGCGGAGCGTCGCGTGAGCCATCCGCTCGCTGATCGGGTATTGGCACTGGCCGGTGTAGTGCAGGCCGCATGCCTGGTCAATGATATGGCTACCAGTGGACGCGCCGATGAGATTTCCGTGCAAGCCACTTTGGGCAGCATCATCAAGACAGAAACCGCAGATGTGCCGGAAGTCTTTGGCGGCTTGCCTGCTCTGGGTTTCGGCCTGCAACGCCTGACCACCTTGCTGGGAGATGAGCATCAGCCCTCTGACGTAGCGGCACTGCGCTATACGCTCAGTCTGATGCAATTACAGGGCAAAATCCTGCGTCGCCGTGCGCTCAGAAGGGTGCTCGAAATCGGCATCAAACGGGCACAAGACCAGATCCGGCATTTCGGTCCCACCCACACCAACGTACTGGCAAACTTCGCCGACATTTACCTGCACAGCGCTGGCATGATACAGCCGCGTATTTTGGTCACGGGTGATGCTCTGCAATTACAAGACCAGCGGGTCATAAACATGGTGCGCAGCCTGCTCCTGGGAGGGCTGCGTGCCGCAGTTCTGTGGCGTCAATGCGGCGGATCCCGCTGGATGCTGTTGTTTATGCGCGCCAGTCTGCACAAAGAAGCACAACGTCTTTTACGCGAGAGCGGCCGTTACGCCTGACTAGCCACCTTCCTGTATAATGAAGACCTGTTTCCTGCCCCGCACCCGTACCGAGTAACGCATACTGACTTCAGGTTGCGGAGCCCTGCCATCCTTCAGGAGCCGCCATGAAAGACAGTTTCAAATCCCGCGCCACACTCACCGTCGGCAGCAAAACGTACGAAATCTTCAAACTCGGCGCGCTAGAGCAGAAATACAAAGTCTCGCGTCTGCCCTACTCCCTCAAGGTGCTGCTGGAAAGCCTGCTGCGTCTCGAAGACGGTGTCACGGTCACGGCGGCGGATATCGAAGCGCTCGCCAAATGGGACCCTAAATCCGAATCGGATAAGGAAATCGCTTTCACGCCGGCGCGGGTGCTGATGCAGGATTTCACCGGCGTACCGGCAGTGGTGGATCTGGCTGCCATGCGCGATGCCATGAAAAAACTCGGCGGCGACCCCAAAAAGATCAATCCGCTGTCACCCGCCGAACTGGTGATCGACCATTCGGTACAAGTGGATTTTTGGTCAAGCCACGATGCCCTGGCTAAAAATGCCGAGATGGAGTTTGAGCGGAACCAGGAGCGTTATTTGTTCCTGAAGTGGGGCCAGAAATCCTTTGAGGATTTCAAGGTCGTACCACCGGATACCGGCATCTGCCATCAGGTGAATCTTGAATATCTGTCACGCGTAGTGTTTGAACGCGAAGTGGACGGTAAATTACAGGCCTATCCCGACACCCTGGTGGGCACCGATTCGCATACTCCCATGGTCAACGGCTTGGGCGTGCTCGGTTGGGGGGTAGGCGGAATCGAGGCGGAAGCTGCCATGCTCGGCCAACCCTCCACCATGCTGATTCCACAAGTAGTGGGCGTGAGACTGAGCGGCGCCCTGCCGGAAGGTGCCACCGCTACCGATCTGGTGCTCACAATTGCTGAGTTGCTGCGCAAGAAAGGCGTAGTGGGCAAATTCGTGGAGTATTTCGGTCCCGGTGTGCCGAACCTGCCGCTCGCGAATCGCGCCACACTCGGCAACATGTCACCGGAATTTGGTTCTACTTGCGCGATCTTCCCCATTGATAAGGAAACCTTGAATTATCTGCGTCTCACCGGCCGCAGCGCGGACCACATTAAACTTGTGGAAAGCTACGCCAAAGCTCAGGGATTGTGGCACGAAGCCGGCCAACCACCGGCTGAATATAGCGACGTGCTGGAACTGGATCTGTCGAAGATCGAACCGAGTCTGGCCGGCCCGAAACGCCCCCAGGACCGCATCCCGCTGAAATCTTCGAAAAGCATGATCGAAAAACATGTGCTCAACTTTGCAGCCGAACGCGCGCAAAAGGTTATCGACCTGACCCGCTTCGAAGACGAAGGCGGTCCAGTCTCCACGAATGCGCCACCGCAAAACGGCACCAGCGGAGCCGCCACCGTCTCCATGGACGGCCAAACCTTCGAGATCAAGGATGGCGCAGCGGTTATCGCTGCCATCACCAGTTGCACCAACACCTCCAATCCGGAAGTCATGATCGGCGCGGGACTGCTTGCACGCCGCGCGCGTGCCTTGGGTTTGAAACCCAAACCCTGGGTGAAGACCAGTCTCGCACCCGGCTCCAAAGTCGTGACCGACTATCTGAAGAAGGCTGGCTTGCTGGAGGATTTGGCGGCACTCGGCTTTGATCTTGTGGGCTATGGCTGCACCACCTGTATCGGTAATTCCGGTCCGTTGCACCCAGAGATCAGCGCGGCCATCCGCAAAAATGATCTGACCGCCAGCGCCGTGCTATCCGGCAACCGCAATTTCGAAGGCCGCATCCATCCGGAAGTAAAAATGAATTTCCTGGCCTCGCCGCCTTTGGTGGTCGCCTATGCATTGGCCGGCAGCATGACTTGCGATCTACTGAATGAACCTCTGGGCGAGAGCAAGGATGGTAAACCGGTCTATCTGAAGGATATCTGGCCGAGCCAGAAGGAGATCTCCGACCTCATAGCCCACAACATCGATTCCAGTATGTTCGCGCACGTATATGGACAGGTGTATGACGGTGACAAACACTGGAACAGCCTCAAAGTGCCGAAAGGTGAGATTTACCGCTGGGATGCGAAGTCCACCTACGTGCGTAACCCGCCTTATTTCGACGGTATGCGCATGCAACCCGATGCGGTGGGCGATATTCACGGCGCGCGCTTGTTGGCGTTGCTGGGCGATTCTGTCACCACCGATCACATCTCTCCGGCCGGCAGTATCAAGAAGGACGGACCTGCCGGTAAATACCTCATGCAACATGGCGTACAGCCGAAAGATTTCAATTCCTATGGCTCGCGTCGAGGCAACCACGAAGTCATGATGCGTGGAACTTTTGCCAACATCCGCCTGCGCAACTTGCTGGCGCCCGGCACCGAAGGTGGCGTGACCACGTATATCCCCAATAGCGAAGTCATGTCCATCTATGATGCGGCCATGAAATACCAGCAGACCAAGACACCGCTGCTGGTGATCGCTGGCGAAGAATATGGCAGTGGTTCATCGCGGGACTGGGCGGCGAAAGGCACCCTGTTGCTGGGTGTAAAGGCCGTTATCGCCAAGAGCTTCGAGCGCATTCATCGCTCCAATCTCATTGGCATGGGTGTGATGCCACTGCAGTTCCACCAAGGCGAAGACGCCAAATCTCTGGGAATCACCGGCAAAGAAGAATTCTCAATCGAAGGACTGGATGGTGGCAAGGCCAAGGAAGTCACCGTCAAGGCTAAAGCCGACAACGGCAAGACCATCAGTTTCAAGGTGCTCGTGCGTCTCGATACGCCCAAGGAACGTGATTACTTCCGCAACGGCGGCATCCTGCAATACGTGCTGCGGCAGCTAGCTGCATAGTTTTGCGGGAGCCGCGATAATCGTTGCGATTCTTGATGTGCAGCCTGGCGGTGAGCGAAACGGGTCTCAATACGTGGCCCCGTTGGAGTTCGGTTATCGGCTCACGCACAACCTGTACTTTATTTGATGTCGGCCGTCTTCCACACCTCCGGCTGCCATTTCCCGGAGGTATCGAACTTCGCGCCGATGTAATACGCCTTGCCGGCTTTCACGCTAAGTTTCAGATCGTGCATCTGCTTCGCGTCTGGCATCTTCTGTGTGAGGCCCGGGGTGTAATCCATGTTTACCACCTTTGTCAGTTTGATTGACAGGGTGTAGCTACCCGGTTTCATCCACACGACCATCTGATCAGAACGATTGGTGAGCTTGCGGTCCACCATCCATATCCTAACCGGATAAATTTGCCTCGGAACCATTTTATAGTTCAGATATAGCACTGCATGTGGTTCGCTGCGGGAACTCACAAATGGCGAAGCTGCCGTAGTAGTGCACAGTACCGCCAGCAACAACCCTGCCAGCCATTTACACGATTTACACGTTAAATTTGTCACAAGTTACCTCCATCGAACTGCCATACTCTGTAGTAAAGCATAGCGTGCTGGCCGATTCTCAATATTTGGAATCTTCGGTCTTCCATACAACCGGCTGCCATTTACCGGACGCCTCAAACTTTGCACCGATGTAGTATGCCTTGCCGGCCTCTACCTTGATCTTCAAGTCATGTTTTTCTTGACCAAAGCTGGCGCTTGTTTGCAGTCCAGGCACATCCGCAAGATTTACCTTGCCAAGCTTCATATCGAAGGTATATTTCCCCGGCTTGATCCAAAGTACACCCGAATCTGAGCGATTGGTAAGCTGGCCATCCACTGCCCAGATTTTCACTGGCCAGATCTGCTTGGCACTCTGGTTCACGTTCATGTACAGCACTGCATGCGGCTCACTACGGGAACCCACAAACGGGGACGATGCGGCGGCTGCGGTGGCGAACACCGCTGCCAACACCAGCCCTAACAAACAACTAAAGTAATTTCGTGTCAGTGTCTTCATGTGCAACCTCCGCGGTATGTTCTAAGAAAATCACCTAAAGTATAGACAAGAAACCAGAGCCAGCTACATTTTATATATTAATCATTTATATCCATCATTCACCTCGCATTACAGGTCGATTCGGATCGCGCATCCACTCGCTCCATGAACTTGCATACAGTCTGGCGCCACGCAGACCGCCCATTTCCATGGCCTGGAGACTGCGATAGGCCGTCACCTGAACGGCACATACACATGGCTTCATTTGGTGGCACGCCATAAAGAGAGGCAGCCAAACGTTCTCGTAAGGCCTCCGGAACTTTAAGATAGTCATCTTCAGTAACGTTTCCAAGACTGGGAAGGTTGACAGCTGACGAGCCAGGGAAGGGCGAAGCCCGAGGCGAGGAGCCCGCGGTAGCCCCGCGAGCGTAGCACCAGTCTGCGCCAGTGCGAAGGTCGCAAGGGGCGTAGAGTCAGTGTGGAGGGAGTGACGC
>JBOIBD010000151.1:0-6003 GCA_050739415.1 Gammaproteobacteria bacterium
GCCAACGTCGGCCAGCAAGGCGTGCAACTGCTGCAGAAGCTCGTCACCGTTGGCATTATTTACTGGGGCGCACAGATGGTGATCGCAGGCTCCTTGTCGGTGGGCCAGCTGATTGCCTTTACCATGCTGGCGGGGCAAGTCGCGGCACCGATCGTGCGCTTGGCCCAGCTTTGGCAGGACTTCCAGCAGGTCGGCATTTCCGTTGAGCGCTTGGGGGACATCCTCAACACCCGCACAGAAATTTCCGGCAGCCGGATGGCGCTCCCGCCCATCAAGGGGCGCATTGCTTTCGAAAACGTGGGCTTTCGCTATCATCCGGATACTGCTGAAGTACTGTCGGACGTCACACTCGACATCCAGCCCGGGGAAGTTATCGGCATTGTCGGGCGTTCCGGCTCGGGCAAGAGCACGCTCACCAAACTGGTCCAGCGCTTATACGTGCCCGAACGCGGACGGGTATTGATTGACGGCCATGACCTGGCTCTCGCGAATCCGGTCTGGCTGCGGCGTCAACTCGGCGTGGTGCTGCAGGAAAATTTCCTGTTCAATCGCAGCGTGCGCGACAACATCGCCCTGACTGACCCGGGCATGCCGTTGGCGCGCGTTCTGCGCGCGGCCCAATTGGCTGGTGCGCATGAGTTCATCGTCAATATGCCGGAAGGCTACGACACGCTCGTGGGCGAACAGGGTGCGAACCTCTCGGGCGGTCAGCGGCAGCGCATCGCGATCGCTCGCGCTTTGGTCACCGACCCGCGCATCCTCATTTTCGACGAGGCCACCAGTGCATTGGATTACGAGTCCGAGCACGCCGTGATGTCCAACATGCGCGCCATCTGCAAGGGCCGCACCGTATTGATCATCGCACACCGCCTGTCCACTGTGCGCTGTGCCCACCGGATTGTTCTCATTGACAGGGGCAGGATCGTGGAGACCGGCACGCCCGAATCGCTGCTGCAGCGTCCCGACGGTCATTTCGCCCGCATGCATCGCTTACAGCAGGAGCGGGCGGCATGATCAAGCGGCTGCAGGCGCTGTGGGATGTCGGTCGCCGCCATGGCCGAGTTCTGCGCAACGCCTGGCGCGAACGCCGCGGCCTTGAACCCCGCAAACGCACCGCGAGCGAGCTGGCCTTCCTACCGGCGCAGCTTGAACTGGTCGAAACGCCGGTGTCGGCGGCACCGCGCTGGAGCATGCGCATCATCATCGCGCTGTTCGCGTTTGGCCTGTTGTGGGCATGCGTGGGGAAACTGGACATCGTGGCGGTGGCGCCGGGCAAGACCGTTACTTTGGGGCGCACCAAAGTCATCCAGCCGATCGAAACATCCGTGGTGCGGAAGATTCTGGTGCATGACGGCCAGCAGGTGCACCAGGGTGACCTGTTGCTTGAGCTGGATGCGGCGGGCGTATCCGCGGATGCCGGCCAGGCGGCCGAATCGCTGACCGAGGCGCGTATTGCCGATTTACGCGCCAGCGCACTGATCAGTGCCATGGATGCAGGCGTTCCACCGAAACTTGCAGACGCGCCCGATCTTTCCGTTGACAAGTTGCAGGCCGCTCAGCAATTGGCGAGCGGAGAATTCTCGGCCTTCGAGGCAAACTGGGAACAGCTCGCGGCGACGGTGGTCCAGAAGCAAGCCGAGTTGCGTACCACCCGAGCCGGGATTGAACCGCTGGAGCATTTTGCGAAACTGTCCCGCGAGCGCCTTGCGCCGTTCGAAACGCTCGTCGTCGAGGGCTACGTTTCCCGCCAGGACTACCTGCTCCGGGAACAGGAATTGGTCAACGCCGAGCGTGATGCCTCCCAGCAGCGCCATCATCTTTCAGAGGTGGCAGCGGCGCTCGCCATCGCCAGACAACAATTGGCGGCGCTGGTCGCCGACACACGCAAGCAACTGCTGGACCAGCAACGTCAGGCCCGCGACCAGATTCGGCAATTCAGTCTCGACGTGGAACGCACCGCGCAGCGCCGCGCGTTGATGCAGTTGCGCGCCCCGGTGGATGGCACGGTGCAGCAACTCGCCGTGCATACCGTGGGCGGTGTCGTGACGCCGGCGCAAAGCCTGATGGCGATTGTCCCCATGCAAGTTGGTTTCGAAGTCGAGGCCTCGGTGCTGGACAAGGATATCGGCTTCGTCAAACCGGGGCAGACCGTAGTCGTCAAGCTGGTAAGTTTTCCGTACACCCGTTACGGGTATCTGACCGGCACGGTCGAAACCATCTCCCACGATGCGGCGCAGGACGACAAGCTGGGATTGGTGTTTCCGGCACGGATCAAGCTGAACGGCGACGCGCTGCAAATTGACGGGACCAGCGTGCGCATCACCGCGGGCATGGGCGTGAGCGCGGAAATCAAGACCGGGAAGCGGCGCGTGATTGATTACCTGTTGAGTCCGCTCAAGACGCACGTAGATGGCGCGATGCGGGAGCGATGAAAGGAGTGCGGTATATGAAAGTCCAGGAATTTCTCCACAAGTCAGCACTGATAATGGTTTTGGCAACGCTCGCATGCCTGGCGGGCTGTGAGCAGGGACAGAGAATCACGGCTCCGCCGCGGAACGATCATCCAGTCGAAAAAATAACATTTGTAATTGACATTAAAAGTGCGCAAGCGGGAGAAACGTATAAAGTTGATGGGGCAAGCGTGCATTACACAACCCCGACACCAGGTTGCGGATTTATGGATTACACCAGAGCCCTTGGTGGAATTTATAGAAGACCAGAAGCGCGAATCAATTTTGCCAGTAGCGGTAACGAAGTCACTATTTACAGAGACTACTTCAAGCCTCGCGTGATTTGTCCGTTCGTAATCGATCAAATTATAGTTGGAATAAGTGTTCAGAACGGCAGTCAAGTTTTCATAAATATTAATGAATTTATAAATCACTCAAATCAAAAAAATTATATCAGGTCAAGATGTGTCGAGTACGGTTCATCTCACCAAGACTACCAATGTTATAACGATGATGATTCATGGTTTGACAGAGTGTCGAAAGAAAGGCATTTCACGGTAGATATTCGTCGACTGCATTAGTTATTTAGCTACAGGATGGATTACAGTCACTTCGATTTTTCCAACAACCCACAAGTTAAGGAGAACATGTGATGCCAACCACAACTCAAGATTATGCAATGCTGTCGTCTTTGCCCTACGGCCATCTTAAAAAGGGTGACAAGTTCACCAACAACGGTTCAACCTACGAGGTTCTTGATGTCGCTTCGTCGTCGGACGGATATCAAGGAGCGATCTTTCTAAATACTGGAACAAAAACAATCATTGTGGCCAATGCCGGGACTCAACTGGGGATCCAAAAGGTGGATATTGGTGACCTTGTAAACGATGGTGCGATGGTTGCCAATCTTGTTCCTTTACAATATACGGAGGCATCAGCGCTGATGCAGGAAGCTCTGGATAAGGCGGCAGCCCGGGGAATAACTGACGTCAGTACTACCGGCCATTCGTTGGGCGGTTCCTTGTCTCAACTGCTCGCTGCGCAATACGGCGTTCGTGCCGAAACATTTAATCCTTACGGTGTTTACTCCATTGCCGAGAAGATGGGACTGGACCCGGACGCCGCCAACGGGTTGGTCACCAATCATCGCGATGTATTTGACGTGGTATCAAGCTTATCAAAGCAAATCGGCACAGATATGTCTTATATGACACAGGCAGAATATGGCATATTCACAAAGGGTCCATTTTGGTGGAATGCATTGGATGGGGCCGAGCTATTGAAAGCGCATTCATTGTCCCATTTTTGGGATGATGAAATAGGTTCTCCCGGGGAATTGTTTGATCATAATTATTATGATGATGCCAGAGCGTACGCGGATGGCATCCGTGACGGAGTATTCAAGGCGTTTGACAGCTTTCTGGATTCCCTCACTGGTATTGGCCAATTCCTCATTCACGGAACAGCCATTGAGGAGTTAGCAAAGCTCATCCACAACGACGACAGTTATCGCATCGTTATCGTTGATCCGTTGGCGCTCGACCTTGACGGCGACGGCGTGGTCAGCACCCGCAAGGAGGCCGACTGGCAGGGTGTGCTGTTCGATGAGGATGGTGACGGCATCAAGACGGCCACGGGCTGGATCGGCGCCAACGACGGCCTGCTGGTCCGCGACCTTAACGGCAATGGCAGCATTGACTCGGGGACCGAGCTATTCGGCGACCAAACGGTACTTGCTGACGGCACGAAAGCCGCAGACGGTTTCCAAGCGCTGGCTGCGCTGGATTCCAATAGCGATGGTGTGGTGGATGCTTCCGATTCGGGTTTCGCCTCGTTGCAGGTCTGGCGCGATGCCAACGGCAATGGCGTCACCGATGCCGGTGAATTGCTGTCGCTGACCGACTTGGGCATCACTGGCTTCTCGGTGGCCTCCACTCCGGCCAACTCCGCGGTGGAAGGCGGCACATTGGCCGCCACCGGCAGCTATACCAAGACCAATGCCGACGGCAGTACCATCACCGGCGTGATGAATGATTTCAATCTGAACAACGACACCATCCACAGTCAATACGGCGATGGCGTCACGGTGCCGGATGCAATCGCGGCGCTTGCCGACATGCAGGGCATCGGCAAACTGCGCGATCTGCATGAAGCCTGCGCGCTCTCGCCGGCGCTGGAGCAGGCTGTGCGGGACTTTTCGGTCGCCACATCCCGCGCCGATCAGACAGCGCTTATGGACAATCTGTTGCTCGAATGGGCCAAGACCAGCCCCACCAATCAGGAGGATGGCATCACGATACATTCCGGTGGCCGCACGGAAAATCCCGATTCTGACCATATCGTTTACCTGCGCCCCGGACAAACATATGCTCTGGTGGATACGACGCAAGATGTCGATGTCGCGACCGTCGAGAAAATCCGGGTTGTGGAGGCCGTGCTCGGCGCAGGTCACATCACCGATGTCTGGTGGGGGGACGCAACGATCCAGCAGTATCTGCAGATCTATAACACGTTCTTCGACGGCGCCTACGCGACCCTGTCGGGCCAGACCCGGTTGAGTGCTTATATCGGTTCCGTTGGTATTCAGTGGTCGGACACATCAAACAGTATTGGATTCGATTTCTCCCAAGCCGTCGCGCTCCTGTCCGAAAAGTTTGCGACCGACGCGGTAAACGGCGCCGCCGATTTGATTGACCTACTCACTTCCGTTCCGCTTTTTGCGGCCAACAAGGATGACTTCACGGCGCTACTGGGCGGCTTTCTGGACAAGATCGACAATGACGGTCTGAGCGATACGCTCAAGCAGCTTTACAGCAAGCATGTTACAGCCGATGGACTCTTGAGCTTTGCGTTGCCTGCTTCGGGTAGTGGCAGTGGAACATTCATCCTCGGCAATTCAGCGGCCAACAACATATCCGGGGGCAAAGGTGTCGACTTCATTTTCGGGGGAGCCGGTGCAGACATGCTCAATGGCGGAGACGGCAACGACACCTTGTTAGGCGGAGAGGGTAACGATCGGCTGTACGCGGGCAACGGCAATGACGTGCTCGATGGTGGAGCCGGGGATGACCTACTCGACGGGGGCAGCAACGGCGCGAACCAGTTATTGGGTGGGGCGGGCAATGATGTGCTGACGACGGGGGCCTACGCCAGCGGCGGCAACGTACTCGCGGGTGGCACCGGTGATGACCTGCTGAATGGTAGCTACTACGTGGATACCTACGTGTACAACGCCGGCGATGGCAAAGATGTGATCACCGAGCTTGGCGGCAGTGACACCTTGCAGTTTGGCGAGGGCATCGCCGATGACCAGTTGTGGTTCACGAGAGACGGGAACGATCTGGATATTCAGGTGATCGGAACGCAAGACCTCATCACGATCAAGGGTTGGTACCTTGGAGGCAGCCATCATGTTGAATTGTTCACGACCGGCGACGGGCATCTGTTGCACGATAATCAGATTGATGCACTGGTTTCGGGGGTGTAAGAAAGTTTGTGTAAACGGTCAACCGGCAGGATACTGCCGCTACTCTATAAGGAGTGATTATGACCG
>JBOIBD010000152.1:0-5931 GCA_050739415.1 Gammaproteobacteria bacterium
TCGAGGATCTGGAATCGGGCGGCCGCTGGCAGCGCTATGTGGTCGCGCTGGTTTGCTGCATCGTGCAGGCTTGGGTGCTGGCCCTGGTGCTTGCGTTTGGTGGTAAAGGCGATCTCGAGGTTGCATTGATTGCCGGTGCGTTGTTGTGGCTGGGTTTCACCGCCGCGCCGACGCTTACGGACACGCTCATCTCGCGTCGCAAAGTCAGCGGCTGGCTGGTGGATGCCGGTCACCGTTTGCTGGCCATCCTGGTGATGGCGTTCCTGCTGGCGGCGTGGCCGTGACAGATACTTCTTTGCAGCAGTGTGGAAACGCCAGCACACTAATCGGCGAGTGCGGCCGATTAGGCGTAGGGCACGTAGGCCACGCGATTGCGTCCGAGCTTCTTGGCCTCGTACATGGCGTGATCGGCTAGTTTGAACAGTTCCTCGAATTTCACCGGGCGTCCAAGCGGTCGGGCGGCGACGCCGATGCTAGCGGTGACCTGCACGCCTTCAGGCCGCAGATCCGCGACCGCCTTGCAGATGTCCTCGGCGCGGCGGGTCGCATCTTCCGCTTCGCAGTGATTCAAGAGCACGACGAATTCCTCGCCGCCCACACGCGCCGCCATATCGCCCTCGCGACAAGCGGAACGCAGCATCTCGCCGGTTTTTGCCAACACCTTGTCGCCAACAAGATGACCGTTACTGTCATTGATGTTCTTGAAATGATCCAGATCAATCACCAGCAGGCTCAAGGGGTAGTCGTAGCGCAAGGCGTTGCTGAAATATTTGGGTGCAAACTCCCGCAGTGAATTGCGATTGTAGAGTCCGGTAAGCTGGTCTTTCATGGCCAGTTGATACAACTGGTGAGATTGCTTTTCCACCTGATCCAGTAACTGCTTGTTGATGATGAGATTGCGCACCCGCGCGCGCACTTCTTCCTCCAGCGGTGGTTTGGTGGCGTAATCGTTGACCCCCAGACGGAACAGCTCGATGCGGCGCGACGGATCGTCCATACCGGAAAGCGCCAAGATGGGTACGCGCCGCTTGGAGGTAGGGAGATTTCGCACCCGGTTCACCAGACCTACACCGCTGATGGGGCCTTCCAGCAAAATGTCACTGATGATGAGGTCATACTCATCTCGTTGAAATGCTTCCAGTGCTTCGTCGGCCATGCGGTAGTGATCCACATGCAGGTTCATCTGATCAAGCAGTTTGATCATGATGTGTGAAGCCACCTGGCTATCTTCTATATAGAGTACCCGCCCGCGGATTTCCTGCGGCTCATCCTGGAAAAATCGGCTTAGCCGATCCGTAAGTTCCTTGGCATCGGTGCGCTCCTGGATTTCGGTGACGCCGGCTTCGAAGGCTTCATGACGCAGCCGCTGATCCCCGGTTGAGGTCAGCAGTATGTACGGTGTTTTCAGATATTGCGGCAGGGTGCGCAGTTGCTGACACAAGGTGATGCCATCCATGCCTGGCAGTGTCAGCGCCGCGCACACCATCCCGACCGATTCCTTGTGCAGCATATCCATTGCGTCTTCGGCGGTGGGCACGGAAATGGGACGATGCCCGAGATTCGCAACCATCTTGTGCAGCACGGTGCGGAATACCTTGGAATGGTCAACGATGAGAATATTCATGTTTGCGTAAGAAATACGAAGGCATCCGCCATGGTCATCAGTGTACTCGACGGGCGTGGCGTCAGCACGGAAACGATCGTCCCGCCCTGATTTACGGGTTGTGGCCGTATAATCCGGCCAGTTTCAACTTCGCTGTTGCGCGAGCCGGCGATTGCAAACACGCGACGAGCATGTGTTTTAAAGTAAAAGGAAGGTGATATGGAAAAAAGAAACCTCGTCATCGCGCTTCTGATCATACTCATTGCCATCGCCATCATCGGCGCATTTTGGCATCCGTTCTGGTGGGCGTTCATCATTGGTGGTCTGCTGGCACTGCTGGCGGTCTATGATCTCAGCCAGACGCACCATACCATCCTGCGCAACTACCCGATCTTCGGTCATTTGCGCTTTGCGTTCGAGGATATTCATACCCAGATCCGCCAGTATTTCATCGAGGGCGATATGGAGGGTCTGCCGTTCGCGCGCGAGCAGCGCGAGATGGTGTACAAGCGCGCCAAGAATGAAGGCCTAGTGCATCCCTTTGGCACAATCGAGAATGTTTACCGCAGTGGCTATGAGTGGATCAACCATTCCATCACCGCGCGGTGGCCGCAAAAAGAGGAACCACGCGTCAAGGTCGGCAGCAGCCAGTGCGCGAAGCCGTACCTGGCGTCGCATTTCAACATCTCTGCCATGAGCTTCGGCGCGTTGTCGAGCAACGCCATTGAAGCCCTGAATGCCGGCGCGAAACTCGGCGGCTTCGCTCACGATACCGGCGAAGGCGGCATCAGCAAATATCACTTGAAACCCGGCGGTGATCTGATCTGGGAACTGGGCACCGGTTATTTCGGTTGCCGCGCCAAAGACGGCAAATTCGATCCGGTGCAATACAAAGAACATTCCACACTCGACAACGTAAAGATGTTGGCCATCAAATTATCCCAGGGCGCGAAGCCAGGCGGCGGCGGTATCTTGCCTGCGGCAAAACTCACGCGCGAAATCGCCGAAGCGCGCGGTGTACCCATGGGCCATGATGTGGACTCACTGCCCTATCACAGTGCGTTTTCCACGCCACGGGGAATGCTGGAGTGGGCGCAGCAGTTGCGTGAACTCTCCGGCGGCAAGCCGGTGGGTTTCAAACTCTGCATCGGCCGTCAGGACCAGTTCATGGGCATCCTCAAAGCCATGCTGGAAACCAGAATCCTGGTGGATTTCATCACCGTGGACGGCGGCGAAGGTGGTACCGGCGCGGCGCCCCAGGAATTATCCGACTTCATGGGCACTCCGCTGGTGGATGCGCTGATATTTGTCCACAACGCATTGGTCGGCGCGGACCTGAGAAAAGAAATCCGAGTCATGGCCAGCGGTAAAATCGTGAGCGGTTTCGACGTGGCCGCGAAAATCGCCATGGGCGCGGACATGTGCAACTCGGCGCGCGGCATGATGTTCGCGCTCGGCTGTATCCAGGCGCGCCGCTGCCACACCAATACCTGTCCGACCGGTGTCACGACGCAGGACCCTTGGCGCGTGCAGGGCCTGGTGGTAAAAGACAAGGCCGAACGCGTGGCCAACTATCACAGAAATACCATCCGGCATTTCATGTGGGTAATTGCCGCTGCCGGTATGCGCGGTCCCGAAGACCTCAAGCCGGATGTGCTCAATCGCCGCGTGTCGCTTACCGAGATCAGAACCTACCGCGAACTGTATCCGTATCTGACGCCGGGCGACCTGCTCGAAGGCCGTGCGCCGGAGCTATACATGAAACCGTGGAAAATGGCGAGTGCAGCAACATTTGGTTAAGCACGCCTCGAATAATCATTGGCTTCACAAAATTATTCTGACGGTATTGATTACGTCCTCGGTAGCAGGAATCGTTGACCGTTGTATTCTAGGATGACGCCTTCCGGCACGATCCGGATCACCTTCGGACCTTCCTTGAGTGTGTCCCCCGCCTGATAGCGCTGCATGTTGATGATGACGAAGCGGTCGGCGGGATTCTGTGCATAGCTGTGCACGTCGAGATGCAGCGAAGGCAGGGATTGCTGGAATGACAGAGGCAACGTGTCCAGCGGCGGTACATTTTCACTGGACAGGCTTGCTCCAGTTGCAGGCACGATCGACAGCGCGGTCGGTGTCATAGTAGTTGTCAGGGGTACAGTTTTAGTTGAGGCGGCTCTTGCCGGGGACGCAGCAGGTGCTGCAAGGACTGCATTTTCAGACGTTACGGGTGGGATGTTTTGCGCCCCAGCTTCTGCCGCCAGCGAACGTATCTCCGGATGATAAGCAGGTATGGATTGTGTAACGGGCGGCGCGGCCGTAGCCATGCGAGTTTCAGTTGTGGCGGGGATCACCACTTGGCTATGGCTGCGCCAGAAAATGATCGCCAGAACAATAATATTGACGATGAGCAGGATGCCGATGAGTGCGGTCCAGGGAACCGGAAAACGCCTGTGCACCGGCGGCGCATCAGCGGCACTCACTTGGCCCGTAAGTGTCTGCTGGCGGGTACGTTCCGATTTGCGCAGCGCGTCCAGAATCAGCGACATGCTCAGGTTCCTGCCGGCATGAGCGTGGGCGTACCGGGCGCGTCCAGGACCGTGTTGAGATGGATAAGAGTTTCCTCACCGGCGAGGCCGTCCGCTTTCAAATGCTGCGCGGTCTGGAATTGTTTCACCGCCACTACCAGGCTCGCGTCATAGCGGCTGCTGCCGGAATCCGGTGTGTGCTGCAAGGTTGCCAGTTGTGTCCGCAACCAGCTTACGGCCGTGCCAACCATTCCGGGTGTAAGCGGCGCAGGCGCATCTGGATTGGGTTTCCACAGCAACAGGTAATCGCCGTACCACAGCGGATCCAGTTCGCTGATGGGGAAACTCATCTTGGCGCTGCCCGCTTGCAGTGTGACTTGATCGGCAGCGAGCTTTGTTACGACTACTTGATGCAATATTCCGTGCGCGTCAGTGAGCGTGATGATGGCCGGCCGGTCAAAACTGCGAAGGTTATTCCAGGTGCCTTTGCGATACAGACAGCGCAGCTGGGCTTGCGCGGCTTCCTGACAACCGCTACCGGTGTTGCCGGGCGTGTAGTGCACGTCCCACACTGTAAACAGCGTAGCGAATGCGGTGTCGGTGTCCGTGGGATGCGTGGGATCCGTCAGCCAGCTCAATGCGGTGACAATCGCCGGTGGCTTGGCAGAAATCGGAGTCGCTATTGTGAGCGGTGCGGGTTGTTTGTGTGTGGTCACAGCACCCAAATACCCGGTGGCGGCCAGCACAGTTACCACCGACAACAGGACCACGGCGCAAATGCCAAGCCAAGCCAGGGTTTTGCGATTGCCGATTGTCGACTTGTTGTCCAGTACTTCGTGCGCAGCGCGACGCACCAGGCCCGCATCTACCTGCCGCAGTTCGCGAGTGAATGCACCCAACAAGGCGCGGTCGCAGATGATGTTGATGAGACGCGGGATGCCGGTGGTGACGCGTTGCACCGCGCGTAGACCCGAGCCGGTGAAAATTGGCGCGATGGCGCCGGCCACGTTCATACGATGGTGCACGTAGGCACGGGTCTCCTTCGGCGAGAGTGGTTCAAGGTGATAGCGGCCGGTGATGCGCTGATTTAATTGACGCAAGTCCTGGCGCGCCAACAGCACGCGCAATTCCGGCTGGCCCACCAGGATGATCTGCAAGAGTTTCTGCCGGCTGGTTTCGAGATTGGTGAGTAACCGGACTTGCTCCAATACCTCGCTGCTCAAGGCTTGAGCTTCGTCAATGATGAGCACCACGCGCCGGCCTTTGGCGTGAGCATCCAGCAGGCGCGTGTTGAGCGCATCTATTAGTTCCTGGGGACTTTGTTGTGGCGTGCAGGCAATATGCAATTCATGACAAATGCTGCGCAGGAATTCCGGGATGCTGACGCGCGGATTGATGATGAGCGCTGCATCCACGGTCTCCGGAAGTTTTTCCAGCAGACTGCGGATCAGCGTGGTCTTACCGGTGCCGACTTCGCCGGTCAGCTGGATGAAGCCGCCACTTTCGGTGACGCCGTATAAAAGATGTGCGAGCGCTTCCGTATGCCGGCCCGAGAGGAACAGGTAGCGTGGGTCCGGCGTGATGGAAAATGGACTTTCGTTTAGTCCGAAGTAACTTGCATACATGGCAACAATGATGCCTCATTCCGTGGCTGATGGCATGCCTCGCGACAAGGCTTCGTCGCCGAAGCGTTCGCGCACTGCGTCGGCCGCCGCATCCAGGCGCCGGCCGCGATTCAGGTCTTCTTCGAACAAGGCGAGCTGATCGGTGCCGGCGAAGTCCCGAGCGCCCACGCCGATGAGC
>JBOIBD010000153.1:0-5841 GCA_050739415.1 Gammaproteobacteria bacterium
TGGCCAGAGCGCCGTCATTTGTAATGTGAGCGTCGAACACCCGCGAGCGGAGACGGCATTCGAACGTTTCACCGATAACGGCCCCTTGGCACTGTTGCCCATGGGCGGAGAGCGTTATGCGCTCATCAGGACAGTGCCCAGCGCGCAAGTCGAGACTGTGTTGAAAATGTCCGACGCGGAATTTCTTGATTCAGCTGCTGAGGGATTCAACGGCCGCTTAGGGCGATTTCTCAAGGCCGGCAAACGCCAAGCCTATCCTTTGAGCCAGGTGCGCGCGGAAGCGCAATTGCATGGACGTACCGTGGTGGTGGGCAATGCGGCGCACAGCCTGCATCCCATCGCCGCCCAGGGCTTCAATCTGTCATTGCGTGACGTGGCAACACTGGCAGACACGCTCGCAGGGATTGCCGCGAACGGTGGCGACGTCGGTGATGAACGCCAACTCGCCGCCTATGTACAGGCGCGCCGTCGCGACCAGACCGGGACTGCCCTGTTCACGGATTTCCTCACGCGCGTGTTCACCAATCCGCTTGTTTCCATCGGACTCGCGCGCAATGCCGGTTTGCTGGCACTGGAATTATTCCCACCGGCGCGGCGGCACTTGACGCGCCGTAACCTGGGCATTGCCGGTCGTTTGCCGCGCCTCGCACGCGGCGTGAAATTGTTTTGAAACAGGAATTCGATCTCATCATCGTCGGCGCCGGTGCGGTGGGGTCGGCGTTAGCTTGCGCACTGCGAAATAGCGACTTGCGTATCGCCGTCCTGGACGTGCATGAACCGTCACGATTCGCAGCAGGCACTGAGTTGGATCTGCGTGTATTCGCACTATCGCCCACCTCACAACGCATCTTGGGCGCGTTGGGTGTCTGGGAAACCATCCGCACTACGCGCGCTTCGCCCTATACCGATATGCGCGTCTGGGATGCCACCGGCAGTGGCCGTATCCATTTCGATTGCGCTGATGTGGGTGAGCCAGCGCTGGGTTACATCGTCGAGAATCGGTTGATCCTGCATTCCTTGTGGAAGCAGCTTGAAACCACCAAGCAGATTACGGCTATTTTCCCCGCTCAACCGGACGCCGTGCAGTTTGATGCGGACGCAGTGACGCTCACGCTTCAAGATGGGCAGCGGTTGCATGCACGTCTATTGGTGGCGGCCGACGGCGCCGGATCTGCGACGCGCAAACTGGCCGGCATAGAAACCATCGGTGACTTCTATGCTCAACAGGCCATCGTGGCCCATGTGCGTACGGAAAACCCCCATCACGATACCGCCTGGCAGCGGTTTCTGCCCACCGGACCCATCGCTTTACTGCCATTGCAAGATGGTCGCGTCTCGGTGGTGTGGTCATTGGATGCGGCGCGCGCTGAGGAGATCCACGCGTTAGACGATGCGGGATTTTGTGCGGCGGTTACACAGGCCAGTGAAGCCGTACTCGGCAACGTAACTTCTACCACGCCGCGAGCGGCCTTTCCGCTACAACGCCTGCATGCTCGCGAATACGTGCGGTCACGCTTCGCCCTGATCGGTGACGCCGCGCATGCAATGCATCCACTGGCAGGCCAAGGTGTGAATATGGGCTTGCTGGATATGGCAACGCTCGCTGAGGTGATCATGGCCGCGCAGGCAGGTCAGCGTGACATCGGTGATCTGAGCGCGTTGCGCCGTTATCAGCGCGCACGCAAAGGTGACAACCTAGCGATGATTATCGCGCTGGACAGCCTTAAACGGCTTTTCAGCAATGAAATTGCACCGCTACAGTTACTGCGCAATACCGGATTGCGTGCTGTGGACCGTTTTACGCCGCTTAAAAGCGCTTTTATGCGGCGCGCGATGGGATTGAGTGGCGAATTGCCGCAACTGGCGCGATGAATCAGACATGAATTCCCTGTGCAGGCGTAGACGAGTGGTAAGTTTTGCGCGCCAACCACACTACTGGTGTGGACAACAAAGAATCATTTCGCCAGAAGTTTGTCGATCTTGGCGGCGCAGATGAAGTCGTTTTCAGACAGACCGCCGATGGCGTGGGTGGTGTATCGCACCAGGCAATGGCTGTAACCCACCTCAAGATCGGGATGATGGCCTTCCTGGTTGGCGATCCAGGCAACAGCATTCACGAAGCCCATGGTGGCGTTGAAACCCTTGAACTTGAAATCCTTGTGGATCTGCTTGTCGTCAACGCTCAACTGCCATTCGGGTGCGAGCTTCTTCAGATAGCGTTCGGCTTCCTCGCGGGTCAGGGGTTTGACACCACCTTCGCATGGAACGCAGTGTTTTTCGGCCAATTCAGTCATGGCAACCTCGTGATGTTGAATGAAAATGCCTTTTCAGGCCCAGGAAACAGTCTTCTCAGCAGGCGGAAAATTCGGTTCGTGCATCCCCAGCCGCCGTGCTTCGTTGATGAGTCCAATCAAGTCCTTGTGTGCCAGATTGAACATGTCTTCGAGACTGTTGATGATGAAATAGGTGGTCTGAAAAATATCAATGCGGTAGGGCGTGCGCAGGGCGTCGATGGGATCGAAGGGTTGGCGCAAGGGTTTGTCACTTTCGATCGAGTAGGGGGTTTCGCCAA
The DNA here is from genome assembly GCA_050739415.1 of Gammaproteobacteria bacterium. Classification (GTDB taxonomy): domain Bacteria; phylum Pseudomonadota; class Gammaproteobacteria; order Natronospirales; family REEB76; genus REEB76. The sequence goes on from JBOIBD010000153.1 coordinate 2,573, forward strand.
AGGATGACACGATGCCGGCACCGTAGGTTTTCAAACCCTTACGCGTGTTTATTAATCCGAATTCGACTGTAAACCAGTATAGCCGCGCCAGCATCATGTGATCTTTCTTGTCGGCTTTTACGCCGGCTCTGCCATAGGCATGCGTGAATTCGGCGAAGCGCGGATCGGTGAGCAGCGGAGTGTGTCCGAATATCTCGTGGAAAATATCCGGTTCCTGGAGATAGTCCATTTCCTCGCGGCTGCGGATGAAGGAAGCGGCCGGGAATTTCTTGTCGGCCAGCAGTGCAAAGAATTGGTCGAAGGGGATCAGAGCCGGTACCGGCGCGACTTCCCAGCCGGTGTGACGGCGCAGCACCTCGGAGATTTCCTTGCACTGGGGGATCCGGTCCATGGGAAAGTGCATCCGCTCCAGGGCTTCCAGGTAGTCGTCACAAGCGTATTTCTCGACGATAGGGCGCTGCCTTGTGATGAGATCGCGCCATACGCCATTCTCTTCTGGCGTATAAGCTATGTGGCCGTGCGAATCCGGGACTTTAGCGGTGTATTTGGTGGTTTTGCCCATGGTGATCCTGTCAGAACGATGCCATTTTACCAGTTACGCGGGGTTGGCCGGGAATGCCGGTGCTTGGATGCACCTTCTTAGTTGCTCTCTATATATATGGACAGGCAATGCTCAAACAGGTGCTGAATGGGTTGACTTGAAGTCAGTGTCATTCTCAGCTGAAATCCTTGAGCCGGCGGTCTGTAGCTATGGGTGTAAACACCAATTATCTCCAGCGATTATGCTGCGATCTTGTGGCAATTGGGCCTGATTACGCTTTTCTATACCGAGCACCTTTAAAAATCAGAGATTTTGGTTTCTGGCTAGGCAAAAATGACCGAGAAACCGGAGTGTATATGCCAATACATGAGGATTGCGAGGTCATTTTTAACACCGCCAGAAAGCAAAAGATCAATTTTTAGAGGTGCCCTACCTGCAGAATCGAGCCCCGCTGGGCTTTCCACAGACTACGGCAGGCTTACATTGAGATCGGCATACTTGCTCTCAGCGGTGTGATTCACCACAGCACAAGCCCGACTTGCTGAAGGATTACCCACGCTTTCATAACCGCCCACTGTGACGTCGCTTTGAATCGGTAAGAGCTATTCATGGGGTCCGCATTGTAGCTTGACCCTTTAGTGATACCGGATTCCAGGAAAATACCTCGGCCGCCATTTCGGCTAGCTGGGGTAGGCTGGCAATCTCTGCCGGCATATCATCAGTTGCGGCATGGGCATGCCACAGAACTTACATTCATGGGCGCTGTACTGTTGTGACTGAAGTCTTTAAAGAAACCGTCGTTTTTGTCCATGGCCTATATATGACCGGCCTGGAGCTGAGCCTGTTGCGGTTGCGTGTCGGTCAAGCCGGTTTTGAAACGCACCAATTCCATTACCACACCGTGCTCGAACCGGTACGCGCCAACGCACAGCGGCTTGCCGATTACATTGCAGGTTTGAATGCAGTGACATTACATTTGGTTGGACACAGCCTCGGTGGCCTCGTGATTCTGAGAATGTTTGAACTGGGCACGAAGATTCCTCCTGGTCGCGTAGTGCTCCTGGGTTCGCCGATAAAAGGCAGCCAGGCGGCCCGCAATCTGGTAGCCAGGAATCTGGGTTGGATTCTCGGACAAAGCGGCCAAGACGGCCTTGCCGAAGAATACGAGCCGCATTGGAACAGCCATCGCGAACTCGGTGTGTTGGCTGGCACAGGCGGTTTTGGTTTGAATCCCCTGCGTCCCGACCTGCCCGAACCCCACGATGGTTTGGTGGCGGTGGAAGAAACACGGCTTGCCGGCGCGGCCGAGACAATCGAAGTCAACGCGACCCACACCAGCTTGTTGTTCGGCAATGAGGTTGCAGAGCAAACCATCACGTTTTTGAAAAATGGGCGATTTCAGCATTCATAATGCTGAGGTCGATGGTTCGTGCTGCATGTAATCACAACAAAGGTGGCAAAACTGATGGCGTATTTTTCTGCCGGCCGCACTTCGTCGACAGTTCAACTTAATCTCACTTGCCTACAGCAGTACTTAGAAGTCGTATGCCGCGTGAATCGATTGCCCAAAGGAATCCATTCTTGGTAATGACATAAACCGGCTTAGCGTATCGATACATCAAGAATACCTGCGCCGCCGATGGCGAGTCCAAAGATAGGTCAGAAAACTCAAGGGCTACTACTCGCTTTTGATTTTCTCCCGTTGCGATCATGCAAGACTTAGCAAGTGGTTTGACTTCCAATATCGTTTTGGCATCACCCCCTACACGCACCAGAATATGACCGCCGATCGGTACCTCGTCCACTTTATTTGTCGACATCAAAAAATAAACACGGTATTCAAGCGAACCATTTTTGTAGAATGGCAGTACCACATGATTATAGATCGCATTACAGAATTTCATACCTGGTGCATTTTCTGCTGCAAAGAATGCCTGATATAGCCATCTGTCTTGATCTGATGGCTTCACAGGCGGATCAATCAACTTCACTCCGATTAGATGCCCCATGCCCGACTCATGTCTGATTTTGGCAATAGCGTAAACGCGAAGCCCATCACTCGATTTGCCCAGTACCGCAAACTGGTAGATTCCATTTAAATCATTACTGATAGGTTCAACCACATATGTTTGTTGCTTAACCTTATCGAAAGTGAATCCTGCAGCAGTTACAGCGTCGGTCCCTAGCCATGCAATATCATCGTATATTTTTAGCACTTTCCCAAAAGCAAAAGCCTGGTCGACCCTGTCCTTGAATTGTTCTGGAATTGGCATCTCTTTGTGTTGACTATTATCATTTCCTGTTTTCTGACCAACATTACTTGTAGGTGTGGCACATCCGAAAAGTACGGATACGAGAACGATCATAATGGTACAGCGCATTGTTATCCCATGGTTAAATATGTTGGTCTAGATAAAACATGATGGCCAATGTACAGAAGACTGTGCCGGAATTGTGCCACGCCAGGATGCGTTGAGAGGCGTTTACTGATAATTGAAATGCGGTATCAAAACGGGCAAGCGTCGTAAGTGACTGAATCTGTTAGAAATGGAAATTTCTCGTCCAAGCTCATAATGCTGAGGTCGGTAAGAGGGTACAGAGGTGACCTATCCCCCGTAAATAGTACCAAGCGCGATGTGGGATTTCCCGGTAAATTGACTGAGAGGAGGTCCCAAGATGAAGCGCAAACGGTTCACCGAAGAACAGATCATTGGTGTGCTCAAGGAGT
>JBOIBD010000154.1:0-5812 GCA_050739415.1 Gammaproteobacteria bacterium
ACGTAGTGGTGTGATGGTGAAACACATGCGATTTACTCTTTTGATAAGCACGGCTTTGCTGCTGGCAGCTTGTGGTTTTCATCTGCGCCCGCCTGCACATCTGCCAGCCGCGATGCAGCACACCTATATCGCAGATAGCGGCAACGATACCGAACTGGTGCGCGAGCTGCGTCGTACGCTGACCACACCCACCACTTCCGTGACCACGGATGTCACCACCGCTACTGCGGTACTCAACATCTTTAAAGCAACACAATTTCAGCGGGTATTGTCGGTGAGCAATACCGGCCAGCCGCTGGAGTATCAGGTGGCCTATCAGGTGCAGTTCTCGGTCACCGCAGGTGGCAAGACACTGGTCGAGCCACAAAAGCTCACACTGACGAATACTTACTCGTATAGCGCGACCAATGTGCTTGGTGATACTGAACAGGCAAAAACATTGTATAAGGCGCTCCAGGACCAGATGGTGCAATTAATCATGTTGCGTATTGAAGCCGTTGCCAAGAAAACGCACATGCAAGGTTCGATTTGATTGCCGTTCCAGTAACCGAAGCTCGAGGACGTCGACTGAGCACGTCACGAATCATGCCATCGGGAATCATAAGCACTATCTAACTGCACCTCAGGTCCATATGTGAAGCTCGCAACCGATCGACTCGAAGCCCATTTAAAAAGTACGCTTGCGCCCGTGTATCTGGTCGCAGGCGACGAACCCCTGCAGCGCGAGGAAGCGGCGGATGCCATCCGTGCTGCGGCACGGGCGCGCGACTATGCTGACCGCGAAATGTTTTTTGCCGAACGCGGCTTCGACTGGAACCAGCTTCGCACCGCCGGCGCCAGTCTGTCGTTGTTCACCTCCAAACGTATCCTGGAAGTGCGCCTGCCAACCGGTAAACCTGGTGACGAGGGTGCCGAGGCGCTGAGCGCTTTTGCTAAAGATCCAGCACCCGACACGCTGCTGCTGGTCATCAGCGCCAAGCTGGAACGCGGTGGCGGCCGTTGGGCGGAGGCGCTGGAGAAAGTTGGAGTATTGGTCAGTGTCTGGCCGGTGGAGCCAAAAAATCTGGCCGGTTGGTTGGGGCGGCGCATGCAAAGTCGCGGCCTACAGCCCACTGCTGAAGCGGTGGCGCTGATGGCGGCGCGGGTGGAAGGCAATCTGCTGGCAGCAGCGCAAGAAGTGGAAAAACTCTTGCTGCTGCACGGACCGGGCCCGGTGGATGTGAGTGCCGCCCGTGAAGCGGTGGCCGATAGCGCGCGCTACGACCCCTACGCGCTGGTGGATGCCGCGCTGGCAGGCGATGCGCAACGAACGGCGCACATCCTCAAGGGACTTGAGGAAGAAGGCACCGAACCCACCTACATTCTGTGGGCGCTGACGCGTGAGATCCGAGGTCTTGCCGGTATGGCCTGGGAAATTCAGAGCGGTGCACCCGTACAGCGGGTGCTGGCGCATGTTTGGGAAAAGCGCCGGCCGGCAATCCAAAAAGCCTTGAATCGCTGTCGACCGCAGGACTGGCAAAGACTCCTATCTAGCTTGGCCCGCGCGGACCGGGTACTGAAAGGTCAGGCGCCCGGCCGGGCCTGGGATGAACTGTTAAACTTGTCCGAGAGCCTCGCAGGCCTTCGTCTGCCTGCGTAAAGAATCGGGAGCGCAACCACCGCGCATGAGAAAAATCGGTATCTTCGGGGGCAGCTTCGACCCCATCCACTACGGTCATCTTCGGCCGGCGTTGGAAATCCTGAGCACGCTTTCCCTGGACGAAATCCGCTTCATACCCGCGGGTCAGCCACCGCATCGCGGTGTTCCTGAGGCATCCGCGGCCTTACGCCTGGATATGGTGAAGACGGCCATCGCCGGTGAACCGCGATTCGTGGTGGACGAGCGCGAGATTCGTCGTAGTGCACCGTCTTATACGGTGGACACCCTCATGGAACTGCGGCGTGAATTTCCACGTGACGCGTTAATGCTGATCGTCGGCACGGACGCATTCCTGGGGTTTCCTGGCTGGCATGAATGGCGAAATATTTTCGATTACGCGCATGTGATCGTGGCGCACCGGCCGGGCTGGGTGCTGCAGAGCGGTGGCGAACTGGCCGAGGTGATTCGCCAGCGTCGCGCCAAGTCGGCGCAGGAAATCCTGACGGTGCCCGCCGGACGCATCCTGCTGCAGCCGGTGACACAACTGGAGATTTCCTCTACCCAGGTTCGTGTTGTCATTGCGGTTGGCGGTGATCCGCGTTATCTGGTGCCGGAGACGGTGCGCGAGTTGATCCTGAATTCTCATTGTTATGCGAAACATACGGAGCACTGATGCAAGCCGAACAACTGCGTGATCTGGTCATGGAAGCATTGCAGGACATGAAAGCAGTGGACATCCGCGCGCTTGATGTGCGTGGCATCACCGTGCTCACGGATTTCATGGTGATTGCCAGCGGTACCTCGGACCGCCACGTGAAATCCCTGGCCCACAGTGTACTCGACAAAGCGCGCGAGCATGCGGTGCGCGCGATGGGCATCGAGGGTGAGCAGGAAGGTGAATGGGTGCTGGTAGACCTGCGCGACGTAGTGGTGCATGTGATGCGTCCACAAGTGCGGGATTTCTACAACCTGGAAAAACTTTGGAGCGTGGAAACTCCCGTAGCAGAAATAGCGTTGCCGCTCACCGCTGCGCGCAAGCGGCGCTGAACATGCGCATTCATCTGCTGGCTGCCGGCACGCGCCTGCCGTCCTGGATCAACGCTGGTTTCGATGAATATGCCGGACGCTTGCCGCCCGAATGCAAACTACTGCTGAAGGAAATTCCACTGGGCGCGGGGCGACGCAGTGGCGATGTCGCGAAGGCCATTGCCCAGGAGGGAGCAAAGATGTTGGTGACGATTCCGCCCGGCGCCGGAGTGGTGGCGCTCGATGTGCGCGGCAAGAGTTTCAGCACCGAAGAACTTTCAAGGCAATTGAACCACTGGCTCCAGGACGGCTGCGACCTCGCTGTGCTGGTCGGCGGCCCCGACGGTTTGGCGCCGGATTGCCTCGCGCGCGCCGAACTCAAGTGGTCTTTGTCGCCGCTCACGCTTCCTCACGGTCTGGTGCGCGTGCTGGTAGCGGAACAGATCTATCGTGCCTGGTCACTGCTGAAAGGCCATCCGTATCATCGGGCGTGAAGAGGTGAAGCGTGAGGAGTGAAGTGCGCGATGTAGGAGTGACCGTCTCGGTCGCGATTCAAAATCCATCGCGACGGGGTCCGTCGCTCCTACGAGACAACAAACCGATCAATGGCAGGTGCGGTCGTTCCGGCCGCGATGCGTGATGCCGCGTGAGGGAAGAATCCATGGATCCCGCATTGATCTACCTTGCTTCTCAATCGCCACGACGTGCGGAGCTGCTCCGGCAACTGGGTGTGCTTTTTGAAGTAGTACATGCGCCCGTGGATGAAAGCTTCCAATATGGCGAATCACCGGACCGGTATGTGCTGCGTGTGGCGCGGATGAAGGCCGAGGCAGCGCTTGCGTTGCTTGGTGACAAAGCTGACCGACCGCTGTTGACGGCGGATACGGCGATAACGCTGGACGGACGTATCTTGGGCAAGCCCCGGGATCGTGCCGACGGCCTTGTCATGCTCGCGCAACTTTCGGGACGCACCCATCAAGTATTGTCAGGCCTGGTGGTATGGACGCCCGATGGTGTACGGCAGGCGTTGAGCACGAGCACGGTGAGTTTCCGTACCCTCGCGCCGGATGAAGCGGCGGTTTACTGGGAAACAGGCGAACCTGCTGACAAGGCAGGTGCCTATGCCATACAGGGTCGTGGCGCGGTGTTCGTCGAACGACTCGAAGGCAGCTATTCCGGTGTCATGGGTCTGCCACTGTACGAGACGGCGCAACTGCTGCGTTCGGCGGGCATTGAAATTCTGCTAGAGGACCGTGAAAGTGAGGAATAAGAAAGTGCTGTGTGCCGCGTGCTGCGTAAAGAAGAGCAGCGTACTACAAAGGAGCGCTTTTACTTTTGGATTTTCTTCATCTTTCATACACAGTACACAACACTCGACACGCAGCACTCCGTTGTTTCGACGCAGCACGCAGCACTTAGCACGTAGTACTTTCCGCCGTTATGAGTGAGGAAATTCTGATCAACATTACAACCCGCGAAACGCGGGTGGCGCTGCTGGAAAGCGGCGTGCTGCAGGAACTTTATATCGAACGAACCAGCCACCGCGGTCTGGTGGGCAACATATGTAAGGGCAAGGTGTTGCGAGTGTTGCCAGGTATGCAGGCGGCCTTCATAGATATCGGTTTGGAGCGAACGGCGTTCCTGCATGCGGCTGATATTGCCAAAGTCACGTACGGCGAGCACGAGTACGTGGATGAGAGTCCAGCGGATATCCGCAGTCTGCTGCATGAAGGCAACACTATCCTGGTGCAAGTGCTCAAGGATCCCCTGGGTAGCAAAGGCGCGCGCCTTACCACGCACATCAGTATTCCTTCCCATTACCTCGTTTATCTTCCCGATGGCCGTAACATTGGTATATCGGCCCGCATCGAAGATGAGCAGGAACGTGAACGGTTGCGCGAACTTTTGCAGATTTTTGCCACCGATGTGGGTGGTGGTTATATCGTGCGTACCGCAGGCGAGGGCGCGTCACCGGAAGCGCTGCGCGCCGACCTGCTGTTCCTCAACCGGCTGTGGGAGAACATCGCCGCGCGCGCGGCGGACACGCCGGCTGGCACACTGGTGCATGAGGACCAGCCCTTGTCAGTGCGCATCCTGCGAGATCTGTTCGACAGTGATGTGGAACAGGTGCGGGTGGATTCGGCGGAGACCTACGCGCGCATGCGTGAATTCGCCGGAATGTTCGTGCCGGAAATAGCGCCGCGTATCGAGCATTACCGCGACACGCGGGCGATTTTCGATCTGTACGGTGTTGAGGAGGAAATCAGGAAAGCGTTGGAGCGCAAGGTGCAGTTGAAGTCCGGCGGCTATCTCGTCATCGACCAGACCGAAGCCATGACCACCATCGACGTGAATACCGGCGCCTACGTAGGGCATCGCAACCAGGAAGAGACCGTGTTGAAGACTAATCTGGAAGCGGCACACGCTATCGCGCGCCAGTTACGCCTGCGCAATCTGGGCGGCATCATCATCATCGACTTTATAGATATGGCCGGTGCACAGCACAAGCAACTGGTATTGCAGGCTTTGCAACAGGCGCTTGCCAAGGACTGTACCAAGAACCAAGTGACCGAAATCTCCGCGCTGGGACTGGTGGAGATGACCCGCAAACGCACCCGAGAAAGCCTGGAACATATACTGTGCATGCCCTGTGCGGTCTGCGATGGACGCGGCTCGCTCAAGACGCCGGAGACCATGTGCTACGACATCTTCCGCGAAATACTGCGCGTGACCCGCCAGTTCGAGGTCAAGGAACTACGGGTGCTGGCTTCACAAGAGGTCGTGGACCTGTTGCTGGACCAAGAGTCCACCAGCCTCGCGGAACTGGAAGCCCAGATCGGCAAGCCGATTCGCTTGCAGGTGGAGACGTTGTACAGTCAGGAACAATTCGACGTGGTGCCGATGTGATTGCGAAGATACAACGCTTGGAATCATGAAACGCTGGCTGCATCTCACCTGGAAATTACCTGTCGGCGTGATTGCCGCAGTGGTGATCTTGTGCGCTACGCTGATGGGCCTGTACCGTCTGTTCGCGCCGCTGGTGCCCGGGTATCGTGAGCAGGCGCAAACTTGGGCGAGTGAGGCCTTGGGCCGGCCTGTGCACATCTCTTCGATGGGTGCCACGTGGGGTCTGTTTGGCCCCGAACT
>JBOIBD010000155.1:0-5784 GCA_050739415.1 Gammaproteobacteria bacterium
CGGCCACGGCTGCCCGGCGTGCAGTGGAGATTGCTACAACCAGGAAGGTAGCCAGCATACAGGGTTCAAGTATCTCCATTTACGTACATTCCCTGTGTGTGCATGGTGATACGCCTGGTGCTGTTGAGCTTGCGCGCGTCGTGCGCAAAGAGCTGGAGCAGGCTGGCATCATTATCCGAGCGTTCTCATGAATATTCGTTTTGTCGGTGACAGCGCCCTACTGCTGGAAGTTGGAGACCCCCGGACCGCCCAGGAATGGCGCGTGGCTATTCACCGACAATCGCTCCCCGGTATCCTGGAACTGGTGCCGGGACTTGACTCACTGCTGGTGCAATTCGATCCATTACGGTTCGATACAATAAAATTTACGCGTCGTCTGCCGAAGTTCATTAAGAGCCCCACGCTTCCCATGGAAACGCGTGAGCACTGGATTGAAGTGCGGTATCAAGGCGAAGACTTGGAAGACGTGGCGCGCATGACTGGTCTGGATGTGGCGGAAATCGTGAGGTGTCATGCTGCTGCGACTTATACGGTAGCGTTTCTAGGTTTCGCACCGGGCTTCCCCTATTTGACGGGACTGGATCCGAAATTGTGTATTCCAAGGTTGAAATCTCCGCGCACGAAAGTGCGTGCGGGCGCCGTGGCTATTGCCGATGAGTTCAGCGGCATCTATCCACAGGCCTCGCCCGGTGGCTGGCACATCTTGGGATACACCAATGAAGTATTATTTGATGTATCACGCCCGGCACCTGCACTGCTGATGCCGCGGGACGAAGTGCATTTCAGGTCGGCGTCGTGATAACGGTTTTGGAACCTGGGAGGTTCACCAGTTTCCAGGATGGAGGGCGTAGTGGTCTTGCTCATATGGGGGTGCCTCAGGCGGGCGCGGCAGACAGTCTGAGCCTGCGACAAGCGAACCTTTTGGCCGGCAACCTCGAATACGCTACGGCGCTGGAAATGACCTCGAGCGGGCCGACACTGCGTTTCGAGACTGACGCAGTCGTGGCATTCGCAGGTGCTCGCGTGGAGCCGTATTTGGATGGCGTTCCACTGCCCATGTACCAGAGCATCACAATCAATGCCGGGCAAATTCTTGCATGCGGCAGGCTGTTGACCGGGATGCGCTGTTATCTCGCTATCGCGGGTGGCTTTTCACCGCACACTACGCTTGCGAGCAGGTCACTAGATACCCTGTGCGGGCTGGGTCCACCTATCTTGCGCGCGGATGACCAAATTGACAGCGAACCACACCGCTTGCATCAGGGGTGGTATCTGCGCTCCCCTCCGGAGTATCCAGATGAATTGAGAATCCGGGTAATACCAGGGCCGCACGAGGCATGGTTTGCATCTAGATCTTTGGAAATGCTCATCTCCATGACTTTTGAGGTGCGTGCAGAAAGCGACCGTACCGGCTTGCGCTTAGGCGGGGATAGCATCCCGCGTAAAACTCGAGCTGAGTTGCCATCACAGGGTATGGTAACCGGTGCGATACAAGTACCCAGCGATGGCCATCCGATTGTGTTGTTGAGCAATCATGGCACAACAGGCGGGTATCCAGTCATCGCCGTCGTCATTCACGCAGATTTGCCATATCTTGGTCAGCTGCGGGCCGGTAGCAGAGTGCAATTTCGAGCAGTGAGTCGTGAACAAGCGTTGGCGGCGCACCAGTCTGCAGAAACAGGGCTGAAAGCCTCGATCGTTTCTGCAGATGCAGGATTACTGGCAGCCCGCAGTCTTATGGTATTGGCCAAAGCCCACCCAAGTCTGCGTCAGGTCTGTCTGCAGCAGGGACAGTGGCGGGTCCAACTGCGACGATAACGCATGGTCCTTATCAAAAGTTCAGCTTCCATATGCAACATGCGCAAGCATGTGGCAGTTGTTTTATTCATGAGCTGCATTATGACCATGCTCGGGGGCTGCGCCCCTTGGCCTACCAGGCCGCAGCCGTTGATGAATAATCCGGTCCAAGCACAACGAGCGGCCAGGATTATCAAACTTGCGAGCGCTGAGTTGGGTGCGCCGTATGTTTATGGTGGAGACACTCCGAAAGGATTTGATTGTAGTGGCTTAGTGTATTACGTCTTCAGGTATGTAGGTGTTGCAGTGCCTCGAACTGCCAATCAACAGTTATATGCCTCGCATCCGGTCAATTATCAGGAACTGCAGCCAGGAGATCTGGTATTTTTCGAGATCGCGGGAAACATACAAATGCACGTGGGGATTTATATCGGCAAAGGTGAATTCATCCATGCGCCTGATACAGGCCGGCCGGTGTCTTATGCGCATCTGGAAAATCCATACTGGAAATCCCGTTTCGTGGGTGGTGGAAGGCTCTGATAGTAGTGATGGAAAAATAGTAAATATCAGATAATGTCATCACGCCATGCTGGTTTAGAACTCATGATTTGAAAATATTTGTTGGCCATGTCTTCGGCATGTCAATAACCAACGTGCTGCTTAACGCGGATTCGCGATCCAAACTCACTGGATTTCTAAGGGCGTTCACGTCAGTAGATGTTCTACTGATATTAATTCAGGTCAACGTATGTTGTTTGATTGGCTATTACAGTAGCAGTGATTATTGGGGTAAAAGTTAAATTGTTTGCAGTTGTGGGGTCATCTAAGTTAGCCTCGCAAGTTAAGGCAACCGTATACTTTCCCGGTGGCAGCCATCCGACTGTAAAGTTATATTTTGCTGTCGTGTAGTTAAGACCTACCAAGGCGCTACTGATCGGCTGTACTGTGCCAGATGGCGCATTGACGTTTACGTCCGTGGGCGTCACGTTACCACTATAGACATAAATAGTTGGAGAGCACCCTGAGGGGATGAGGGTTGTCGCGACTGTACCTGTGATACTACCTTGATCGTTATTGTTAATGGTGTACAGCACTGGCCGCAGGATGTACTGATAGGGGTTAGTTGGATCCGGCAGTATCGAGCTCCGCAAATTAAGGTCGATCGTATATGCCGCATTAATATTTTGAATGACAACGAAACTCACTGGTAGTGTGAATACTGAGGGCGCACCTGTTGGAATGACAAGTGGGTAAACATTATTATTGCCAATCAGAGTGATATATGAGTCGAATGTGCCGGGGGCAGCTTGGAAATGTATGGTGATAGAAGTGTAGTGTCCCTCGGGCACTCCTACATTAAGCAAAAATTGCGATAGACCCCCTTGGAGTCCATAAAAGTTAATCGTTGTTGTCGCATTGAATGGATAGTACAGGGTGCCGTTATCTCCGGTTACATCTATTTCAGTAATCTGAATGTACACGCCGTTAACATCATCTATGGGTGCATCTGCTACGTAAATACCTAAGGTCGGTGTAGTGCTGCCACCTCCACAACTAATAAGTAACAATATGCATAATGCGGCCGCGGACCGGGTAATCAGTCTGAACATGGAGGCTCCGGATCAGGACTTGGGGATACAGCTGGAAGGTAACACTATTTTCGTGACGGCAGTTTACAGCGTACGGCTGCCAGCGCCTAGCGGAAAAATGTAACATACATTTGATTGGCACAATAAAAGAGGGGTCTCTCGTCAAAGGGGGAAAACGAGAGACCCCGGACTTCCCCGCGTTGCGTGGGGTCGTCATAAACCTGGTTTCTTTGCAGATAGCCTATTGATTATTGTTTGCAGTCTGACGCTGAGACGCACTTTCATTATAGCCAAAATACGGAAATATCGGTCGCTTGCATGACATATATCCGAAGTAGTTGAATTTGCAGGAATACCTGAAAAATCATGTTCCTAGCAACAAATTGTCATCTAGCTTCAGATATTTAACCAGTGTGCCTTCGCCAACTTCCAGCGCAAGATTATGGATGTCGCCATCCAGGCGCCGGTCACCAATATGCGCGGGCACACGCTTGCGCAACAATGCATGGAGCGCCTCCAATTCCACTGTGGTTTTGAGTGGCCGCTGTGCATCAATGGCCGCCGCCGATGCCAGCGTTTCAATAGCCAGGATATGCCGCACATTTTCCAGGATCTGGAGCAATTTCAGCCCTGCCCAAGGGGCCATACTCACATGATCTTCCTGTCCTGCCGAGGTCGGTATGGTGTCCACGGAAGCCGGATGTGCCAGCGTCTTGTTTTCGGATGCCAGGGCAGCCGCGGCGACATGGGCGATCATGAATCCTGATTCCACCCCCGGCTCTCTAGCCAGGAACATTTCTAGCCCAGGATTGACTTTCTTGAGCAGCAGATCAGTGCGCCTTTCGGAGGTGTTACCTAGTTCCGTGACCGCGATGGACATGAAATCCGCCACGAACGCTAGTGGCTCCGCATGGAAGTTGCCGCCTGAAAGCACATCTTCACCGAAGATGAGTGGATTATCCGAGACGCTGTTGCATTCGCGCCCCAGTACCTGAGCAGCATGAGTGAGGGTATCCCACGCCGCACCATAAATTTGCGGCATGCAGCGCAAGGAGTAGGGATCCTGCACCCGATTGCAACCTTGATGAGATTGCCAGATTTCACTGCCAGTCAGCAGGCTGCGGAATAATTCAGCGACCTTGATCTGCCCACCCAAATTGCGCACTGCAGAGATGCGGGCGTCGAAAGGGCTGTAGCTGCCGGCTAGGGCTTCTACTGTCAGCGCACCGATGACGATGGATGACAATAAGGCTACACGTGCTTGCAATAGACCTTCTATCGCAAGTGCTGCAGAGACCTGAGTGCCATTGAGCAATGCCAGTCCTTCTTTGGCTTCGAGTTGTACCGGCTGCCTTTCGATGGCAGTCAGCACAGCGCTGGCTTTTAATAACTTGTCTTGGTACAGCGCTTCACCTTCGCCGATGAGTGATAAAGCTAAATGGGCGAGCGGCGCAAGGTCACCGGAAGCGCCCACGGAGCCCTTCGCCGGAATTACGGGCAGCACATTATGGTTGAGCAGCGCCAGCAGCACATCCACGATTTCAGGGCGGATCCCGGAGTTCCCAATGGCGAGGCTATTGGCCTTGAGCAACAGGATGCGGCGGGTGATTGTGGGCGACAAGGGCTCACCCACACCGCAGGCATGGCTGCGGACCAAGTTGTATTGCAACTGTATAAGTTTGTCGCTGGAAATATGCTGACGAGCCAGCGCGCCGAAGCCGGTATTGATGCCGTAGCAAACGCGTTCGGTCTTGATGACGCTGCGGACGGTATCCACACTCGCCAGCATCCTTTTGCGCGCGCTGCTTGCGAGCTTCACTTGCGGGTGCGCCGCATCATATTCGGCCAATGCGCTGAGAGTAAGGTCAGAACCCGTCAGCAATAGTTCACTCATGTTATTTTGCCCTTGAAAAATATCGCAGCGGGTTTTAGGCCACCCAGTTGGTAAAGCAGAAATTCAGGTGCTGGTATGTCCCATACACAAAAATCAGCGTGCCGACCGGGGGCGAGGCTGCCGATTGTGTCCTCGCGCCCCAGGGCTTTGGCCGCGTTGCGCGTCACACCCAGCAGAATTTCCTCCGGCGTGAGACCGAACAAAAGTGCACTCATGTGCATCACCGTCAACAGGCTAACGATGGGCGAGGACCCGGGATTCAGATCCGTGGCAACGGCCATGGGTACTTGATAACGTCGCAAAAATTCCACCGGTGGTTTGCGGGTTTCTTTCAGGAAATAAAACGCGCCCGGCAGGAGCACAGCCACGCTTCCGGAGCTGCGCATGGCCGAGATATCCTCCTCGCCTGCATATTCAAGATGATCGCAAGATAACGCGCCATGAGCTGCGGCCGCCTCGGTGGCGCCAATGTTGGACAGCTGATCGCTGTGGACACGGGTTTTA
>JBOIBD010000156.1:0-5745 GCA_050739415.1 Gammaproteobacteria bacterium
ACTGGAAAGCCGCCTTGAACCGATTTACTATCGAGTTCGAAGACCGTGTGACGTGTCACCTTTGAAGGGCGTTTACACAAAACGGTGTACAGACTCGATGGCGCTGCGGTACGGTTGGCCTCCTGTTTCATCGCCTGGTATTTCACTGCGGTCATGTTCGGCAGCTTTTGCATGAAGGCCACGATATTCCAGATAGTCTGATCGTCCTGGGTGGCACCCCAAGCTGGCATGCCGGTCATTCTGATCCCATTCTTGATGATCCAGAATGCCTTTGCCGGTTTTACGTATTGGGCCATACGAGGCAGGGCAGGTGGGCGAGGGTTGAGTCCCGCACGCAAATCTGAAGTTTTTTCACCGGGCTTAAGGTGGCAGGCACTGCAAAGTGCATCGTAATGTGCAAACCCAGACTGGATCATCTTTGGATCGGTCAATGGGGGCACCTGGATAGTGTCAATGCGCGTGTTGATGGAACGTTCGCGAACCGTGCCCAGAACCCAGCGTGTCAGAAATCCTTCCGGCGCAGTGGCGGATACATTGTCAACACCCGAATAGATGTAAGCCAGGAAGGCGCCACAGGCAAGAATCAGGATGGCAATAATTACCTTGATGCATTTCATGATGTTTTAGGCACTCCGGGTTGCTGGCTGAAATCCTAGCATTTTGAGGGCTGATTAATGATACGACCGCCTGGTTTTAAAGATGACCATCTATGTAGGTCTCAAGGGCGTTGTACGTACCAGGCTCAAAATCCGTGAACTGCAAACCCAAACGATATTCGTCATCACCCTTTTGGCGAACCGCAACCACCCGCCCGAATAAGCCGAGTCGGCCACGGTTATCTTCCAAATCCGGCAAGGCCACCCGCACATGGATGCGTACCCCATCTCCGGCATTCGTTTGCGGGCCGTGCGGGGTGATCCTCTCCATGGTGGGTCCATCGCACAGGATCTGCATGCCGGTGAGGGAAACATCCACGGCAATAGCTGGCAGCGTACTGCCGTCCGCTTCCACAATCCGGATAGAGTGTTCGATGGCAATGCGCCTGAAAGTGCGTCGCTCTACTTGCATGTTGCCTTGAATGTATCCCCAGACATGGCATTCTAATCATTACTCGTACGTCCCGTGAGCAGATACAGTCTCCATGAGGGCTTGAGCAGCTCTGCGCACAGGCGAATGATGATTGTAGTCCTGTTTTGTCCAACGAAAAGCTATTACTAACAAGCAATTAGCTAAAGTCCCTAAAAACTATATTGATAACGTGGAACAGAAGTGAAGGGGGGTGTGCACACGTGGTTTCTGTGCCCACATAGTTATACGAAGCATTTAATAATTACATAATATACATTATGCGTATCATTTAGAGCACACAAGCACATACACGCCCGGTACATCCTGCATTTAACGCAGGAGTTGTCCAGCATTAAGCTAAGAGTTTGGCAGGAATACTGATTATGGAGTCAGACTATTCCTGCCTTGTTTCTTGTCGCGCTTGGCCGCCCGCTTTTCCATCATGGATTTAGCAGGTTTCTTTTTACTGTCTTTCTTTCTATCCAGACCTTTGCTCATATACAACTCCTCTTGGTTGAGAATCACTGACCGCTCAAATGCCAGATTCCTATCCCATCTCTTTTTCGAAAAGAATGGATGTGTCGATTGAGTGTTTCTTCGGATCAAGGATACGATTGATCGAGAGCTTGTCCAAGGGTAGTCCAGCCAGGTTGACCGTCCTGTGGGGGCGGATTTCCATGCCTTGTTTGTCGCGCACGATCATGACCATCGGGCGCAAGCGCTTCGCTGGGTCTGAAGAGAACACCACAGCGATATCGCCTGAGCTCAGTTCAACCAGGCTGCCGACGGGATACAATCCGAGAAAACGAACAAACTCTTGTGTCACATCCTTGCCGTATTCGTCGGTGCCGCTCGTACGCAAGCGCTGCAGAGCTTCCACGGGTGTGATTGCTGGTTTATATACATTGTCGGCCGTCATCGTTTCATAAGCGTCCACAATCGCGACGATGCTGGCTGATAGTGGCACAGCTTCACCCTGCAAGCCGTTCGGGTAGCCACTGCCATTAGCGCGCTCATGATGGTAGCGAACCATATCCAAGACCTCATCGGGCACCCCATCCAGAGTGCTGAGCATTTCATAACCTTTCGCGGGATGACCCTTCATGATGGTAAATTCTGCATCAGTCAACTTTCCAGGCTTGTTGAGAATTTCCGAAGGAATCCGAGTCTTGCCAATATCATGGAGAATCGCGCCCAAACCAAGCAGGCGCAGTCTGTCCTCGGAATGACCAAGATGGCGTCCGAACGCTATGGCTAAAATTGCGGCATTTATGGAATGAACTGTATTCCGATCCTGTTTGGGATGCAGGTTTGCGAGCTGCAGCATAAGATTAGCATTAACCGATTGCCGAACAAGCCGTTCAACAATCGCTTGCGATTCTTTTATATCTATTTCGGCACCCTGTTGAGCGCCTGCAAACATCTGACTGATGTTTTCACGCGCAGCTTCACGGATCGTCGTCACATTATCCGCACCGTGCTCCGAAAGCTTCAATGTACTGCTATCTTTCTCGGCAGGTCCTGTCCGACTTTCATTGGGTGGCTTACCCACCGGTGCAACCTCAACCGTTGATTGGGCTTCGTCCACGAAGACAAAGCTGCAAGTGGCCTTCAACTGGCTCAGTTCTTCATCAGATTCAATCAGAAACCCCTGGAACAGGAACGGTGTGCCCACCCATGACCGGTCTAATTCGGACACGTACATCCCGATCTGCAAGTCCCCAACATCTACCTTATATTTCATGGTATTCACTCATGGCTGCCCGGAAGCCTGCCGTCAAATTCATCAACTGGCTGAGGTGATATTGTACAGAAACATGCCACACATTCACCCCAACAACGGGTGCATGAAACGGTTAAAGCTGCAACCACTTATATCCATAGCGGGTGCTGCGCCAGCAACCAGATCAGCAACCAGTCGCGATGAACCGGCACATAAGGTCCAGCCCAGAGGACCGTGACCGGTGTTGAAGAAAAGGTTGCGATAGGGTGAAGCACCAAGGATTGGTGGTCCATCGCAGGTCATGGGACGCAGCCCTGTCCAGTGTATGCCTTCGCCCTGCCCTGCCGGTTGTTCCAGTTCGGGAAGAATCCGCACGGCCTGTCGCAGCATGTTTTTACCGCGGGCTTGATTTAGCCCGGTGTCATAACCGTTGAATTCTGCAGTGCCTGCGATGCGGATCCGTTGCCCCAAAGGTGTGATCACGATTTTCTGCTCAAAATCCACTATTGGCACATGCACAGACAAGTTATCGGGAGATGTCAGTGTGACCGAATAGCCCTTCACCGGGTAAATCGGCAGTCGCAATTTCAACGGTTTGACCAGTTGCGGGCTGTAGCTACCAGCCGCCAGCACATAGGCATCAGCGCTGATGTCGCCGTCTGATGTCGTGAGCGACTGGATCTGCATGCCATCGCCGCGCATGTCTTTGACGACGGTGTTGAATCGGAATATCACGCCGGCTGCGAGGGCACGTGCGTGTAGTTCGCACGTAAACAGATACGCATCGCCACTGGCATCACCGGGGTAATGGATGGCGCCCACCAGATGTTCGCTCACAGCTGCCAAAGCCGGTTCCAATTTGACGGCTTCATCCGGTTTCATGAGACGAGAGTCAAGACCCAGCGGCTTGAGTGAATCAGCAAGTTTCAAGGCCTCATCAAGCGCCTTGCGTTCGCGGAAGATTTTCACTGTGCCATTGCTGAGGCGGTCGTACTTCAAGGAAAGTTGCCGGTCGAGCTCATCCAGCGCACGCAAGCTGTACAACGCCAGGGCCAGAATCGTGCTTGTGGAGCGCAAATGTGGTGCTGAACGTGAGGCACGCAGGAATTCCAATCCCCAGCGCAGCATTCCGGGTAAGGCACTCGGCCGCAGCAACAGCGGCGAGTCCTCACGTCCCAGCCAGCGCAACAGTTGCCCGAGGGTTCCCGGAGCGTTCCATGGATCCGCTTCGCTGGGTGTCAGCAGGCCACCATTGGCAAAACTGGTTTCACGACCTGGGCCTTCACGGCGCTCCAGCACCGTCACCTCAAAGCCGCGCTCAGCTAGATACCAAGCGGTGGTGGTGCCGATCAGACCGGCACCGATGATTACAGCCTTGCGTTGCATCAATCGCTATTGTCGCTGAACTGATGAGCGAAGAAATTCACCGTGGCTTGGTCGGCTTCCAACCAAGAATGATAGCGCAGGAAACCGTGAATCTCGTTTGGTATCACGATTTCCTCGTATGGAACATGTTGAATCTTCAAGCGCTGTACCAGATCAACCATCTGATGAAAATGCACATTGCGGTCGTCATCGCCCTGGATCAGTAGCACCGGAGATTTCCATTTGGAGATGGAAGAATCAGGCGAGGAGTCCCAAAACACCTTCATCAGCTTCTTCATATCCGGCATCTGGTAGCGCTGCATGGGTTTGCCGAACCAGTCATCCAGAAACATGGACCAGTCGTGCACGCCATGGAAATCCACGCCAGCTTTAAAGATGTCGGAATTGCGAGCTAAGGCGAGCGCCGTGAGATATCCACCATACGAGCCGCCCCATATTCCGATGCGCTTGGCGTCGATCGCCGGATCCTTCCGCAGAAAACGTGCGCCCGCTAATACATCCTTGTACTCAGACGCACCGGTAGGTCCCCAGTGAGCCGGGTAATGGAAATCGTGGCCGTAGCCAATACTGAGTCGGTAATTCACCGACAGTACGATGAAGCCGTGATTTGTCAAATACTGGTTCACAGCGTAGGCATTGCTGTAGTAATCCATATTGTGCCAAGTGAGCAGCATCTGCCGCGGCGGACCACCGTGCACGAAGATGATGGCGGGCTTTTTCACTTTACTATCATTTTTCTCAAACAACTGGCCCTGGATCTGCCAGCCGTCAGTGCTGCGGAAACTCACCAGCTTCGGCACCACCAGATCGGCAGTAGGGAAATCAGACGGCAGCTGGTCACTATCCAACACCTGCCAACTGCTGCCCGGGAATGCACCCAGCATCACCAGTGGTGGGCGCTTGGCGCCAGCCTCCACGAATGCGAGCGTCTTACCGCCATCCGCCACCACAGGACTCCATTGGCTGCTGATACCCTGGGTGACGACTTGCGGTGTGCCGCCCGTAACGGAAACCCGATAGAGGTGACGCCGATCGTCATCACCAGGCGTAGTCCCGGTATTGGCGGAATAAACCAAATATTTGCGATCAGGTGTGACAGTCACATCCTCAATCATGAATTGGCCGGGTGTGAGCAATTTTGGCGTGCCGCCGCGCGATGAAACCACGTACAGGTGTGGCCAATTGTCCATTTCGGACATGAATGCGATTTGATTTCCAGCCACCCACTGCAGATCCACATCGCCGCCTTCCTGCGGGAATGAACCGCGCAGCGTGTCAGGGCTTTGCCAGATGCGCATACCCTTTCCAGTTTTTGCATCCGCCACCCAGATTGACCAGGGTATGGGGTGCCATTCCAGAATAGATTGCGGTGGTCCACCGTTGCCGGGTGTGCGTGCGAACACGATGTGTGAACCATCCTGCGACCAGCGTGGCTCGAGGTCGTTGGCTGTGGACGGTGCCAGATATTCGATAGGTGTGCTGTCATCACGATAGATGCCGATGAAACTGTGATCACCACGGCCGGACACGAACGCCAACGCCTTGCTATCCGGTGACCACTCCAAATC
>JBOIBD010000157.1:0-5741 GCA_050739415.1 Gammaproteobacteria bacterium
TTTCCAGATTTCATCCAGGTCGGAGAATTCACGCTCCAACTTCTTGATGTCCGCTTCCAGCGTCGACAAACGTTTCTTCGAGGCTTCGTCTTTTTCCTTCTTGAGCGCCTCGCGTTCGATCTTGAGCTGGATAAGTTTGCGATCCAGTTTGTCCATCGCTTCCGGCTTGGAGTCGATCTCCATGCGAATGCGGGAAGCGGCTTCGTCAATCAGGTCAATGGCCTTGTCCGGCAACTGACGGTCAGAAATATAGCGGTGTGACAAGGTCGCCGCCGCCACGATCGCGGGATCGGTAATTTCCACGCCGTGGTGGACTTCGTAGCGTTCTTTCAAGCCGCGCAGGATAGCGATGGTGTCTTCCACGGACGGTTCATCCACCAGTACTTTCTGGAAGCGACGTTCCAGTGCTGCGTCCTTTTCTATGTACTGGCGATATTCGTCCAGCGTGGTGGCGCCCACGCAGTGCAATTCGCCGCGTGCGAGTGCGGGCTTGAGCATGTTGCCCGCATCCATGGAACCTTCGGCCTTGCCGGCGCCTACCACCATGTGGATCTCGTCGATGAACAGAATGATGCGGCCTTCTTCCTTGCCGATGTCCTTGAGCACGGCTTTCAAGCGCTCTTCGAATTCGCCGCGGAATTTCGCACCGGCGATGAGCGCACCCATATCCAATGTCAGCACGCGCTTGTTCTTCAAACCTTCCGGTACCTCGCCGTTGACGATGCGTTGCGCCAACCCTTCCACAATCGCCGTCTTGCCCACGCCGGGTTCACCAATGAGCACGGGATTGTTCTTGGTGCGCCGTTGCAGCACCTGGATGGTGCGGCGGATTTCATCGTCGCGACCGATCACGGGATCGAGCTTGCCGGATTCCGCACGTACCGTAAGGTCAATCGTGTATTTCTCCAATGCCTGACGCTGATCCTCGGCACCGGGATCGTTGACTGCCCGGCCGCCGCGCATCTCTTCGATGGCTTTCTCGATCACGCCTTTTGTGGCGCCTGCGTCGCGCAATGCTTCGCCCAGCGCACCCTTGTCATCCAGCGCCGCCAGCAGAAACAACTCACTGGAAATGAACTGGTCCTTGCGCTTCTGCGCCAGCTTGTCGGTCAGATTGAGCAGGCGATTGAGATCGGCTGACACTTGTACATCGGTATCGCCCTGAACTTGCGGCAGGCGATCCAGCGCGGTTCCGAGCTGCGAACGCAGCCGGTTGAGATTGGCGCCGGCTTTGGCCAATAACGGGCGTGCGCTGCCGCCCTCCTGATCCAGGAGCGCGAGCATGAGATGTGCCGGTTCGATGT
The DNA here is from genome assembly GCA_050739415.1 of Gammaproteobacteria bacterium. Lineage (GTDB taxonomy): Bacteria > Pseudomonadota > Gammaproteobacteria > Natronospirales > REEB76 > REEB76. Next base: position 1,305 of record JBOIBD010000157.1, read on the forward strand.
ATTGATGATCACGGCCCACGGCCAGCGATTGGGCATCAGCCAGCGCCATCTGGAATTTACTGGTTAGTTTGTCGAGTCGCACTGGAACCCCCATTCAACATGAATTCAGGTTACGCTTGAAATGGGGGTGGCAGGAAGAGTTTCAACCGCTGATAAGCATTCCCCCACGTAGAGTAAGGGCAATACCAGCGGTGAACATCAGCACCGGGATGTCCCCCACCCGATGGGGCATCGGATCGGCAATGAAAGCGATGGCTAGAACCATGCCTGTACGGACATCTGCCAGGAAGTCGGCGCCCAGTAATGTGAAAGGGATGATCCCGAGCAGTATGAGGAAGTGCTTGCTTCAAGGTCTCGATACCATGGAAACATGTGGTTCAGCAATTCTTGCAAACTTGTCGTCACTTTCATCGTCCAATGGGTTCCGGTATCAAGCGTGCCAGCGTACAATCGCGCGCCCCGCAACTGCCCCCTCCACACCGGCACATCCAATTACGTGATACGTATCGAATCGCTTTCACTGCAACTCGGCACCAAGCTGCTGTTCGAGCAGGCCAGCGCCACGCTCAACCCAGGTGAGAAGATCGGCCTGGTCGGCAACAATGGCACGGGCAAAACCACGCTGTTCGCCATGTTGCGCGGCATCCTGCACGCGGATGGCGGCGATCTCAGTGTGCCGCCCAGCTGGCGCATCGCACACGTCGCACAGGAGGTGCCGGTTACCGAACGCAGTGCGCTTGAGTACGTGCTCGATGGCGATGTGCAACTGCGTGAAATCGAAGCCCGCATCGAACGGACACGCGCGCAACACGACGGCACCGCCGAAGCACACGCGCACGCCGAATTCGCGGATGCCGACGGTTATACCGCCCCGGCCCGCGCCGAAAGCCTGCTGCTCGGACTCGGTTTCAAACCAGGCGAGACCCGCCAGCCGGTAATGAACTTCTCCGGCGGCTGGCGCATGCGTTTGAATCTGGCGCAGGCACTCATGTGCCGATCTGATCTCCTGCTGCTCGATGAACCCACCAACCATCTAGATCTCGACGCCATCGTGTGGCTGGAAGGTTGGCTGCAACGCTACACCTGCACCCTCATCGTCATCTCGCACGACCGCGAATTCCTGGACGCCATCTGCAATGTCATCCTGCATCTGGATAATCTCAAATTGAGACGCTACAGCGGCGGCTACAGCGCCTTCGAGGAACAGAGAGCACAACAACTGATCCTGCAGCAGTCGGCGTTCAACAAACAGCAGAACCAGATCCAGCATCTGCAAAGCTATATCGATCGCTTCCGTTACAAGGCCAGCAAGGCACGTCAGGCCCAGAGCCGCATCAAGGCGCTGGAAAAGATGGAACGTATCGCACCGGTGCACGCCGCCTCGGCTTTCACCTTCAGTTTCAAGAATAGCGGCGCTGTGCCAAACCCGATGCTGGTGCTCGACGACGTTACCTGCGGGTACCGTATCGAACACGGCACAGAACACATCGACAAAGCCATAGTCTCCGGCGTCAAACTTTCAATCCAGGACGGGCAGCGCATCGGCCTGCTCGGCGCCAACGGTCAGGGCAAATCCACGCTGGTCAAAACCCTCGCCGCGGTATTACCGCCGCTCGCCGGTGACCTGACCTGCGGTAAAGGTCTGCGCGTCGGCTACTTCGCCCAGCTTCAACTGGAAACCCTGCACCCGGACGCCTCGCCGCTGCTGCACTTGCAGCGTCTCGCCCCCGATGCACGTGAACAGGTCCTGCGCACCTTTTTAGGCAGCTTCAACTTCCGCGGCGACATGGCAACTTCGCCTGCGGGGCCATTCTCGGGCGGTGAAAAAGCCCGCCTCGCCTTGGCCCTCATCATCTGGCAGAAACCCAACCTTTTGTTGCTCGACGAACCCACCAACAACCTCGACCTGGAAACCCGCCACGCACTGACCATGGCGCTCGCGCAATTTGAAGGCACATTGCTGCTCGTCTCGCATGATCGGCACCTGCTGCGCGCAACCACAGATCAATTTATGCTGGTCGCCGACGGCAAGCTTGCTCCATTCGATGGCGACCTGGACGACTACCGCACCTGGCTCATCCAGAAAGCCGCTGAACAACGCGCCGGATCGCAACCCGGCAATGGCAGTGACGTACCAACCATCAATCGCAGGGAACGACGACGCGCGGACGCCCACGCACGCCAACGACTCACGCAGCAGCGCAAGCCACTGCAAAGAGAACTGGAAAAACTCGACCAGGAAATGGAACGGCTAAGTGCCGAAAAAGCACGTCTGGAAATGTTGCTGGCAGATACGGCGACTTATGAAGACAAGAACAAGGTACTGTTAACCGAGAGTTTGCAGAAGCAGTCGCAGGTGAGTGAGCGGTTAGCGGAGATTGAGGAGAGGTGGTTGGAGATTCAAGAAGCAGTCACACAGTTGGATTGACAGACTTGACTTCAAAGCCTCCGGCCAAAGGCCGCACTATCAAGAACTGGATTCCGGCTTTTGCCGGAATGACGGCAACACTTAACTTAAATTGAGATCAACCTGGCAATGAATAGGAAACCTTGGTGCCGGTGATTTCAATCCAGCCATTATTCTCAAGTCCTTTGATCAGTGCGGCCAATTCCTGGTCTGATAGCTGTTTCTGAAACATCGAATTAACCGTACTGGACAGCGTCTTCACTGTACGGGGTTTTGCTACACCTAGTCGCTGAAGCCTTGAAACGATAACGTTCAGCCTTTCATCTAGTGATTTTAAATTAGCTACTTTTACGATCGAGATACCCTTGATATCGCGCGAACGCGACACCTGTATACCTTTCGTATTTAGGTGCTTGATCAATGGATCAAAGCCGGTGTCCTTCGAAAGGATATGAAAATATGGCATAGGCTCGCCCTTCGCGAGCTGTCCGATATAAAACGCTATGTGGAAATCCAGCGCGTTAGGTCCATTCCCAGAAATCTGTATGTATTGCGCCTTTTCGCCCATCTGCTGCAACGCTTTCGCAGCCTCGAACGTCACCTTCGTTTGACTGGCACCGACAAAAACAATGACCTTGAAATGCTCAGCATCTAGCTGGGCCAACGCTTCGGGCTGAACGTTCTCATAATCGACCAGGATATAATTTGTTCTCATTGTGATCTCCATATTTTGAAGCCAACCATATCTACCCCCTCACTCTAGTCTCTCCCCCTGGAGGGGGGAGAGAGGATTACGTCGAAGCCAGCCATATGAGTGTCCCCATCCTCCCGCATTCGCCGTCGCGCCGATAGGAAAAGAAACGCTCGGGCTCGGAGAACGTGCAAAATCCGCCGCCATAGACATGCTTGATTCCGGCGTACCGCAAGCGCTGGCTGGCGAGCAGGTACAAATTACACAGCCACTTGCCAGTGCCAGTGGGTTCAAACGCTTCGTCGGTCTCAGGATGTTCCTTTATCAACACCACGCGCACCTCCTCACCCACTTCATACGCTCCCGGCCCGATTGCCGGCCCCAGCCAGGCGAGAAGCTCATGCGCGGGAACCTGCATGGCCGCGACTGTAGTTTCCAAAATACCAGTAGCCATTCCACGCCAACCGGCATGTGCGGCTGCGATCGTTTTCCCCGCACGATCACAAAATAATACCGGCAGACAATCCGCCGTCATGATCACGCAGGTCTCACCGGCTCGATGTGTGAATGCCGCATCGCAGGGTTCAGTGACAGCGCTACCATCGAGTTGAACAATATGCGCGCTATGTACTTGCTTTACCCAGCGCGGTTCCACGGATAAATTCAATGTGTTCCTCACGCGGCGTCGGTTCTCGTCTACCGCATCCGCACTATCACCAACGTGCGCACCCAGATTCAAGGAAGCATACACTCCGCTGCTCACGCCGCCACTGCGCGTGGTGCTTACGGCACGCACGTTCGCGGGCGCCGGCCAGTCGGGAACGATCCAGTCATTCAGCATGAGCAGGATCGCGACGCATGTCCGTATCCAAAGCGTGCAACAAGTGCTGCATATCCGGCGGCAGCGGTGCCTCCCAGCGCATCATTTCGTTGCTTACCGGATGCATCAATCCCAGGCGCCGCGCATGCAGTGCCTGGCGTTTGAAGCCGCGCAAAGCATCGGTCAGGGTTACAGTCGCATCCGCAGAAATAAGTAAACGCCGCCCGTACACTGGATCGCCCACCAGCGGATGATGGATATGGGTGAGATGCACGCGGATCTGGTGGGTGCGGCCAGTTTCAAGTTGCACTGATATATGGGTATGCGCACGATAACGCTTGATGACGCGATAATGTGTGACTGCCGCGCGCCCACCTTCACGCACGCTCATGCGTTTGCGATCCACGCCGTGGCGCGCGATGGGCGCATCCACCGTGCCACCGCCGGTCATGACACCGACGGTGATGGCTTCGTACTCGCGCTCGAATTCACGCGCTTGCAACGCCGCCACCAAACGTG
>JBOIBD010000158.1:0-5722 GCA_050739415.1 Gammaproteobacteria bacterium
GTCTATATCCCGCACGACAATGTCCTGGCAGTGAACGACCGTGGCAGTGGCAATCTCGATCTTTATGCTGCAAACAGCCTGGCACACATCAGCAGTATCACGTTTGGCCGCGGCAACGGCGATCTTCGCTACGACGCAGCTACTGGCCGCCTGTATCTCGGTTATGACGCTGGGCATCAGAGTGGCATCGCGATCATGGACAGCAGTGGCCGGCCGCTAGCGCAGTTACCATTGGACAGTCATCCTGCAGGCTTCGTGGTGGATGCCTCCGCCAAATGCTTGTACGTGAACCTGCCGGAGAGTCGCGAGATCGCCGTGTTCGATCTGGCTGGCGACAAGCGCATTGCCACATGGTCATTGGGCGCCGAGAGTGGTGCAAACTTCCCCATGGCGCTGGATGCTGCCAGAAACCGGTTGTTTGTGGCCACGCGCTCACCGGATCGTCTGCTGGTGCTGGAGGCGCGTACTGGGCGGATACAGCAGACGCTGATGGCGCCTGGCGATGTAGGTAATTTGTTTTACAACGCCGGCACCCAAGAGCTGTATGTCTCCGGCGGCACTGGCAGCATCGCGGTGTATGCCAGCGACAAAACTGGATGGTTGAAGGACATTCAGAATATACGCACGAGGCGCGGTGCCCGCACGTCGCTGCTTGACCCTGTCACCGGACATTACTATTTGGCGGTGCCGGCCGGTCATGGCAGCGTGGCAGAAATCCGCGTATATGTTGTTGTCGCGAAAGCACATGGGAGCGCACAGTGAACGATGTCAGATTGTCGCTAACATTGGCCGAAGCGGTTCGCTTGGCTTGTCTGAAGGCTGCGCGTGAGGGATATGAATCAGCAGCCATGAGCGGTCTGTGCTATGAGGGCGCAGTGGAAGCCTCATTGGATGCCATTCGCATGCTGGACCTGCGCGCCGTAGTGGCCGAGCACGACGCTGTACCACAAAAAAAGCCCTGACACGACTTGGAAGGCGGCTGATTTTTGCACCACAGCCGGTACAATTTCACCAGCCCTAGACTGGCCGTTGTTTTTTTGAGGAGCCGCTACGCATGATGAATACCAAGCCCATCACTGATTTCATTAAGCATCATTACCGGCATTTCAATGCCGCCGCGCTAATTGATGCTGCGGAAGCTTACAAAAAATTATTGAAAACCGGCGGCAAGATGATGGTGACGCTGGCGGGCGCCATGAGCACGGCGGAATTGGGCTTGTCTCTCGCCGAGATGATTCGCCGTGACAAGGTGCACATTATCACCTGCACTGGTGCGAATCTGGAAGAAGATATCTTCAATCTTGTGGCTCACGACCATTATGTGCGCGTACCGAAATACCGCGAACTGTCATCCCAGGATGAGGAGAAGCTGTTGTCGCGGCACTTGAATCGTGTCACCGATACCTGTATTCCGGAAGGTGAGGCCATCCGCCGCATCGAGAAGGCGGTGCTCACCGAATGGCAGGCGGCCGACCGGAAAGGTGAATGCTTCTATCCCCATGAATTTATGTACAAGATCATCCGCAGCGGCGCGCTCACTCAATATCATCAAATTGATCCGAAGGATTCCTGGATGGTGGCGGCGGCAGAAAAGAATCTGCCCATCATCGTGCCCGGCTGGGAGGATTCCACCCTCGGTAACATCTATGCAGCCCATTGCATGAAGAGTGATGTGAAGAACGTGCATACCGTGCGCACCGGAATCGAATATATGATGTTGCTCGCAGATTGGTATCAGAAAATCGCCCGCAAGACGCCGGTGGGATTTTTCCAGATTGGCGGCGGCATCGCGGGTGATTTCCCCATTTGCGTGGTGCCGATGCTGGAGCAGGACATGGAGATCCACGACATCCCGCTGTGGGCGTATTTCTGCCAGATCAGCGATTCCACCACCAGTTACGGGTCGTATTCCGGCGCGGTGCCGAACGAGAAGATCACCTGGGGCAAGTTGGGAGCGGACACGCCGAAGTTCATCATCGAATCCGATGCCACAATTGTGGCGCCGTTGATGTTTGCCTACGTACTGGACGAATGAGGATCGGATTATGAAACATTATGCTCTATGCCTGTTGTTGATTCTGTTGCCATCGGCAGCCCTGGCGGATGCATTACCATCCGTGCCTTATGTACAGGTCTCAGGTCATGGCACATTGTCCGTTGTTCCGGACATGGTGCATGTCTCGTTAACAGCGGAAAAGACCGACAAGACTCTCACCGCGGCGCGTGCCGATGTAGAACGCCGTGCCAGCCAGGTGATCGAGTCCGCGAAGAAACTTGACATCCCTGAGCGTGACATTAACGCCGCCACAATTTCCGTATGGCCGCAATATCAATGGCAGGACAATACTCAGGTGTTCGTGGGGCAGCAGGTGAGCCGGAGTATCGAGATCACGCTGCATGACATGACGCGTTATGCTGATCTGGTAAGTGCGTTGATTAAGGCGGGCGTAACCAACATCGGCAGCACCACGTTGGATCGCAGTGACATGCCGGCATTACGCCGTCAGGCGCTCGCCAAAGCGGTGGACGATGCACATGCACGCGCAGCGGCATTGGCAGCCGCGGCCGGAGTGAACCTCGGTCCCGTGTACAGCATCACCGAGAATACGGGTTTTGCACGCCCCCAGCCGATGATGATGGCCATGAAAATGGCGCCCGCTACTGAAGCTAAATATGAACCGGGTACTATTGAAGTCACGGCTGACGTCGGTGTCGTATATCTGCTCAAGGGGGCACATTGAGGGCGTCTGGGGTACAATCGAGCAAGTAACTGAGCATGGGAGAAATATCGTGAGTAGCAATTTTATGAAAACCTTGACAGCCATAGCGGCCCTGACATTATTGTTGGCTGGCTGTGCCAGCATGGGCGGCAGCAGCTCTGGTATCGAGATACTGACATCCGGCCAGCACAGCAACATCAAAGACCAGCAATATACGGATATCCATAACCAGGCTGACTTTGATGCGCTGTGGAAAAAAGCATTTGCAAACATGTCATCCGCACCCACGAAACCGGTTGTGGATTTTTCCAAGCAAATGGTGATTGCATCCTTCATCGGACATGAAGATCACGGTGGCTATTTTGTGCGGGTGACGAAAGTAGATGACTCCGGCGCCACGTTGAATGTAACCGTTATGGTCACCATCCCGGGTGCCAATTGTCACTTCACACTTGCCTCAACTGAGACATATAACTTTTCCGCAATACCGGCTTCCAGCAAAACGGTGAATATCGATCCAAAACAGCAAAACGCCCCCTCCTGTGGCGGCGCGTAGGTAAGTTAATAAACCATCCGGGGTGGATCATTTTAGGATCCCCCCCGACTGGTTTCAGAACTGACATCCATGTCTGAAAATGGCTAGTTCAGAGTCGTGGCGGGGGTATAGTACCCGCCATGCGTTCCGTCCAAACACAACTTGATCCGCATATTTGCGATCGCGCCCGCCTGGCGCGCGATCCACACTTCGACGGACGCTTCTTTATCGGCGTCACCACTACTGGCATCTATTGCCGGCCCATCTGTCCCTCGCCCGCAGCGAAACGCCTCAATGTGCGGTATTTCGCTTCTGCAGCAGCAGCGGCCGAAGCCGGTTTTCGCCCGTGCCTGCGCTGTCGGCCTGAGACTGCACCCGGGAGCCCTGCCTGGAATGGCACGTCGACCACGGTCAGCCGCGGCCTGAGGCTTATTTCCGAGGGCGTGCTGGATGAGGACAGTATGGGAACCCTGGCCGCACGACTTGGTGTCAGCACCCGGCATCTGCATCGTTTATTTCTGCAACATCTAGGCGCGCCACCCATTGCGGTGGCACAGACCCGGCGGCTGCATTTCGCCAAGCAACTCATCAGCGATACCGAATTGCCCATGACGCAGGTGGCGTTGGCGTCCGGCTTCCAGAGTCTCCGCCGTTTCAATGATATCTTCCACAAGCTGTACGGACGTACGCCCTCGGAATTACGCCGCTTCGATAAAGCTGCATCACCGGACACAGGACGTAATGAATATGTTTTCCGTCTTGCGTATCGTCCACCTTACGATTGGGCGGCGTTACTGGCATTTCTCTCGGCGCGTGCCACGCCGGGAGTGGAAGAAGTAGCGCAAGGCATGTATCGGCGAAGCATCGTGCTCAAGGCACAACACGGCATCCTGGACGTGTGTCCCGTAAAACACGTGCATGCGCTGGAAGTACGGATTCGTTTTCCCGAACCCGCTTGCCTGCTGCAGATCGTGACGCGGGTGCGCGTGATGTTTGACCTGGCGGCGGTTCCTGCCGTGATTGCGCAACACTTTCGTCGCGATGCATTGCTGGGGACTTTGGTGAAACGTTACCCCGGACTGCGTGTGCCCGGTGCCTGGGACGGTTTCGAGCTGGCAGTGCGCGCCGTCCTTGGTCAACAAGTCACAGTGCGCGGCGCCACCACCCTGGCGGGACGCTTGGCGCAAGAATACGGTGAGCCGCTAACGTTTGCCGATGGGGGTAGTCTTTGTCGAACCTTCCCGACCGCTGAGAAACTGGCACACGCGAAGCTCAAGGGTATGCCGGTATCGCGGGTACGCAGCATCCAGATGTTGGCACAGGCCGTTGTGGCAGGCGATTTGGCTTTCGACACCAGCGTTACCGATGAAACATTTCGGAACCAATTTACGAGTATCAGCGGTATCGGTGACTGGACCGCGCAATATGTCGCCATGCGCGCGTTCAATGAGCCAGATGCGTTCCCCGCATCGGATCTGGTGTTGTTACGCGCGGCCGGACTTGGCAAAACCCTGACTCCAGCGGCTATGCTCAAGCGCGCCGAAGCTTGGCGGCCCTGGCGCGCGTATGCGGCCATGTATCTCTGGCGTTCGGCGGCGGACCTGCATGCCAGGCGTCGAAAATCAGTGAAAGCGAAGAGGTGAAGACATGAAATACTGTTATATGCAAAGCCCGGTGGGCAAATTGTTGCTAGTGGGCGAAGCGGACGGTCTGTATCAAGTGCATTTCCAGGACGGCACACATCCCGCGCGAGCCGAAACCGATTGGGAACAAGACGAACGCCCTTTCCGTGAGGTTCTGCGTCAGTTGAAGGCCTATTTCGCCGGCAAACTCACGCGGTTTGATCTGCCGCTCAAACCTGAAGGTACCGAGTTCCAGCTCAGGGTCTGGCGCGCGCTGCGCACCATCCCCTACGGCAAAACCTGGTCCTACGGCGAACTGGCTCGGCGCATTAAAAAACCCAAAGCATCACGCGCCGTGGGCGCGGCGAACGGCCAGAATCCCATCCCCATCATCGTGCCCTGCCATCGCGTCATCGGTGCCAACGGCAGCCTCACCGGCTTCGGCGGTGGTCTCAAGATCAAACGGATACTGCTGGAGTTGGAAAGCGACGAGCGTTCACTTCTTTAAGTTTGCTCGCATGAGTTCTGCAATTTTACATTTCAAGGGATCATCGGAATCGCCCAAGGCGCGTACCACGCCTTCCTGATCGGCACGCGAGCGATTCTGGTTGAGCTTGAACTTGCCTTCCAGGCGTTCGATTTCGATTTCAAATGCCACGATGTAATCCAGTTGCTCGTCCACATATTCATTCGCTTGGACGGTGCTCCAGGGCGGATTGATAGTGGCTTCATGTATCGTTACCAGCTGCTCCAGCATGGCGCGTACACGCACTTTATCCCTGATGATCACCGGCCGACCGTGCGCATGCACAACGGCATAATTCCAGGTGGGTACGGTCACCGGG
>JBOIBD010000159.1:0-5680 GCA_050739415.1 Gammaproteobacteria bacterium
CCGTCTTGGGATCGTATGTACCTTCGAATTCCAGAAATAGTTCCTGCGGCGACTTGCCCAGCACATTGATGAGCACGTTGAGACGACCACGGTGCGCCATGCCGATGACCACCTCACGCACGCCTAAGCGGCTACCCTGAGTTACCAGATCGTGCAGCATAGCGATCAGGGATTCACCGCCTTCGATGGAAAAGCGCTTCTGGCCCACGTAACGGGTATGAAGATATTTCTCCATACCTTCCGCCGCAATGAGCGAGCCAAGGATCTTCAACTTCTCTGCATCTTTTAGTTTTATGTGTGCACGTGCCGTCTCGATCTTCTGCCTGATCCATTGACGCTCCGCGCCGTTGGATACGTGCATGAACTCGAAGCCGAGTGTGCTGCAGTAGGTATCCTGCAACATGGACCATATTTCCTTGAGCGCCATGCGGTCTGGGCCGGTGAGCGATACTGTGCTAAACACTGTATTCATGTCCGCATCGTTCAGACCATGGTAGGCGAGTTCAAGGTCCGGCACGTCCGGCGGTATGTACAGACCGAGGGGATCCAGTTTCGCGTGCAGATGACCGCGGCCTCGATAAGATTCGATCAACCGAATGACAGCAGCTTGTTTCTGGGCAGCTTCGGGATGTAAACCACCGTTACCAGGCTGAATCGTGACGCGATGCGCCTTAGCACGAGCTAATAGCTCCAGCTCGACAGGACCACGGGGCAACTCGCGAGAACTGGAAGTTGCCGCCTGAAAGCCGCGGAAGTACTCCGCCCAGGCAGTCGTTACCGACGCGGGATTCGCGAGATATTGTTCGTAGAGAGCTTCGACGTAATCGGCATTACCGCCGGAAAACGGCGTGGTCTGATAACGCTGCTGATAAGATGTGCTCATTTTCACCAGTAAATATGCCGCGGGACCTGCAGATGTTCCGACCGGAAGCACGTGATAAAAGACAGTAAATTCAAGGGGCTTACGAGTTCTTCTTGAGTGGGAATCGGCCCGGATCGCCAAGTGCATAGTGTAGCCCAATGAAGGCCGGAGGAAAACTGCGCTAGTGACCAAACGCAGGCGGATTAAACCGCACGGGGAGTTCCAGATGCGTGCTCAAACCCAGTTAAAGGGCCGCTCACGAAACCACAGGGTAGCCAGCCATTTCTCGCCGCGAATCACTGGCATGCCGGCATGCAGCATCTCCCGATTTGGTTTGCCGGCCGCGTCACAGTTTAGAAAGGCCACCGCTTTGCCTTTACCGGGTTGCACACGCGCAGAAAGTCGTGGGAAATCTGTTTCGCCACCGCTCTCCACGTCGTTCAGATACACGAACACAGTGGCAGTCCGCTGCCCATTCGTATCCTGTACGTTAGGCGCACCGTGTTCATCCACAGCGAAATGATCATAATGTGGTTTATATTCCTCGCCTGGCAGATAACGCAATATTGAAATGGGCTCTGCATGCGCGGATTCTATTCCAGATAATCCAGACAGTCGGCGGCAAATAATGCCCACGGCCATGTCGTACATGGATAATTCATAATTCATGGAGCTGCTGGTTCGCAACGCGGTCTTGAGCGACTTGCCTGTGACCGGATCCACTACGCCTGAAGGCAACAAGCGGGGAGCAGCGAGATTGACCAGATAATCACAAAGGATGCCGTCAAGAATGCCGGGATATTCCAATACAGTCCCGGGAGCCCGTATGGGCGATATTTGTGTATTTACTTCGATATCCGGCGCCTTCAGCTCCAATAAACCGGCAGTAATCCGTTTTGTTTCAGTAACCGGATGTCGCGTGAAACGTTGCAGGCTCGCTTGTCCAAATTCCGCCGCTAATGATTTGAGGCGCAGGCTGGCACAATATAACTGCTTATTAGCCGCGCTGATCAGCCAGTACGTGCCTTCGTCTTGATTAACAGCAATGCCAACGCCATTGAGATAACGCATGCCCATGATATATGCAGAATGCACATCCCCTAACAATGCCGCGGTTGCGAAACACTGGGTAGCCAATGCCTGGTATTCAGCATTTTCAGCAATACCATAAAGAAGGCCCAGCACCCGCAAGGCGGGACGATGACGCTGTTCAGCTGCGCGCAGCAGATGTTTTAATGCCAGTGCATCATCATGTTGCGCAATTCTGCCACTAAAGAGCAGGCTGGAAAGGTTGAAATGGGCCTCCTGCAGATCTCGATCCGCCGCCGCACCGAACAATTCAGCCGCTTTTTGAAGATCACGTGGCGTGCCGATTCCATTCAAGTAGATGATCCCCAACAGATTCTGGGCACCCGAGACATGGTTTTCCGCAGCCCGATTTAGCCAATCGAGGGCCGGGTTGATCTCGCCCTTCGAAAAATACCATGTACCAAGCCGATATTGGGCTTCAGGGTGTCCTGCCTGTGCTGCAGCGCATACGTCATTCATATCCGGCTTTTCAAGCATTGCTAATTTATTCTCCATAGACAAAAGCGGTGATACTCTTGACAGATAAGAAGCACCGTTGCAAGTTTATTTGTACAGGTAATCGGTTATCGAAAATCGTAGTTGCTCCGGCACACCCATACCAAAATAAAATGTGGCATAACTGCTCCTTGACAAGTTAAAATAATACTCATCATTCACAGGACGGACCTGGTGTCTTTGAATACACCGAATAATCTACCAGACACTGCGCAGCAGTTGAAGGTGCTTAGCGCCAGTGCAGAAGAACTAGCTCACCGCGGACAGGTTGAGCAGGCTGAGCAAGTCTATACACACATTCTGGAGATCGCGCCTTACCATACACGTTCACTGGATTTTCTCGCCATGCGCGCCTATGAGCGAGGAAATACCGACCTGAGTCTGGAGCTGCTCGGCCGTTCATTGGATTCAAATCCTGATCGTCCTGTGGCTTATCAGAACATTGGCCTGGTCCATAAACTGCGAGGAGAATATGATTTGGCTTTGGAGGCATTGGGACGCGCTATTCAACTCCAACCTACCTATCCCGTAGCTCTTCTACACAAAGGCTCCATACTCGAACTGCTTGGCCGCCGCCGGGAGGCGGTCAGTGTCTATCTGCTAGCATGGACTCAAGCACCTGAATTTCAACACGTGCGCTATTCTGAACATGTTTCTCGAAATATGCGCGAACTTATTGCACGTTCGGCCGATGCCATCAAAGGAGCCAGGACAGAGATACTGGACAGGGTGTTCTGGCAATTGAACGAACAACAGGATGCGCTTGAGTCAGCACGAGTTAGGCAACTTTATGATATTTATATTGGCAATGCAGAACCAGAATACGCGCATGCCAAGCAACAGCCGGCATTCTTGTATTTTCCCGGTCTTCGGCCACGGGCATTTTATGAGCGTGAAGATTTCGACTGGGTTCCTGAACTGGAGTTAGCTACGCATCGGATACGCGAAGAACTGCTTGCGGTGCTACAGCATTCAGATAATCTACAGCCCTATGTACAACTGACGGCAACTGACTTAGCCCAATGGAAAGAATTGAACTATTCACCCGACTGGAGCTCATTCCACTTGTACAAAGCTGGTGAACGTATCGACTCGCATAGCCAGCGGTGCCCTTTCACCACCGCCACAATCGAAAAGTTGCCGCTGGTGTCCACGCCAAATCAGGCACCGGAAGTTTTTTTCTCTATCCTTAAACCCGGCACCCACATCCCGCCACATTACGGCCTGGCGAATTATAAACTTGCCGTGCATCTGCCACTTATTATTCCAGGCGACTGCGCCATCCGTGTTGGCGATGAGACGCGTACTTGGATGGAAGATCAGTGTTTGATTTTCGATGATAGCTTTGAGCATGAGGCTTGGAACAATAGCAACGAGTTGCGTGCTGTGCTCATCCTGGAAGTCTGGAATCCGCAACTTTCACTCATAGAACGGCAATTGGTAGAAGCCATACTGCATGCAATTCAAGAATTTGATCGTGAATACAGGAACCCAACTGAGTCACTTCAAACATGAAATTAGAAAGCCAATATCCACACATAATTTCACTGATGCCACATAATATTGTCTCAATTTTTCAGGCTGGGAAGATGGTACCTTCTTCCAGGAACATTACCGATCTCCTAACGCTCAACCACCCACTTAGGGTATATCACGATGCTTGACCCAAGTCTTGATACGGTGCAACTTGCCAGTGTATTTCAGATCAAGAGCCGTATCCAGATACGGAATGCCCTTCTACCGGAATTCGCAGAACGCCTGCATTACTGCCTGGATGAGGAGGTACCGTGGGGTGTGGCATATATGGGTAGTGATAGCAATCCGAGAATTTTAACTTCAGAGAATGTGTCTAATTTCTCTGGTGGAGACTGGGCTGCGATCAACAATGAGGTGTTGAAAAACGCTGTCAACGGATTTCAGTTTTTATACAACAGCTACATGATGTTGAACGCTTACAAAGAAAAGCGTAACCCCGATCTTATTCTTCATCGGGTTCTTGAATATCTCAATAGTGAACATTTCCTTGCTTTTGTCAGGGCAGTCACCGATTGTACGGACATCACAAGGGTGGACGCCCAGGCAACGCGCTACATTCCAGGCAGTTTTCTCAAACGTCACAATGACATCAATCAAGCAGGCAACAGGCGCATTGCTTACGTGCTCAACCTTACCCGGGATTGGCAGGTAGACTGGGGCGGGATATTGCAATTTCTAGATAACGGCGGGTGTATAGAAGAGACCCATTTTCCGAGTTTTAATTCACTGACTCTGTTCCAGGTACCCATGTGGCACAACGTCTCATATGTTGTTCCCTATGCCTCTAGCGCACGCTATGCAATCACAGGCTGGGCGATGAGTTCCTGATTGAGTTATGCTCCGAACCAAGTACTGCCCCATGCTTGGTAAAATCTACGACAGAGTTTTAGCGACTACCTTTAAATACTTGTAAACTACATAGCGCGCCGGATTCGCGCAACCCCAGCCTGCTTAAGGTTATGACATGAAATCCTCTACATCAGACCAGTCCACTGATCTCGCCAACACGGTCAAGATTCTTGCGGACAGCGCCAAGGTGCTTGCCGGGCGTGGCGACCTCGCGGATGCGGAACAGGTTTATACGCAAATCCTAGCTGCGGCCCCCTATCATGTTCCCGCACTTCAATTCCTCGCTCGTCAGGCATACACAGCGGGAGACTATCAGAAAGCCTTATCCCTAACTGAGCGGGCGATTGAAAGCGCCCCTGATTTTCCACTGCTGTATCAGAACCGTGCGCTTATCTATCGACAGGTCGGCAAACTGGACGCCGCGCTGGAATCCCTGGACAAGGCCCTGCAAATACGCCCGGGGTTTCCGCTTATTCTTCTTAACAAAGCTATGTTACTCAAAGATCTCGGTCGGCGCGAAGAGGCGCTCCAGATGGCCATAACTGGTTGGCGCTTACTACCCGACCCCGAAACGATGTCGAACGATAGCACCATTCCTGAGGTCAGACGTGCGCTTATCAAGGAAGTTGCTGACCTGATCCGCTCGTCACAACTTGCAATGGTAGATGGAGAGTTAGAATCTGTGATCAAGAAATTCGGCCGTCCGGCCCTCGGCCGCATATTATCGGCTGTGGCTATTTATGCAGGTCTGCAGCTACCAGCCAATCCAAAGAACTCATTGACTGGTACTGGAGCCTTGGTTATACCAAACCTCTCCGTGGAACCAGTTCGATCGATCGACAAGGAACC
>JBOIBD010000160.1:0-5571 GCA_050739415.1 Gammaproteobacteria bacterium
CGGCCCTGAGCTTTTAAGGGCCTTTTTCAGGAGCATAGGCATGCCGACGCCCGCTGAGGCACTGGCGGAACTCCGCCGGGGCGCCGACGAAATCCTGCTGGAAGCCGAGCTGGCGGAGCGCCTCAAGGCCGGCCGGCCCCTACGTGTCAAGGCGGGCTTTGACCCCACGGCGCCCGACCTGCACCTGGGCCACACGGTGCTCATCAACAAGCTGCGCCAGTTTCAGCAACTCGGCCATGACGCGATTTTCGTCATCGGTGACTTCACCGGCATGATCGGCGATCCCAGCGGCAAGAACGTGACGCGCAAGCCGTTGACACCCGAAGAGATCGCCCGCAACGCCGACACCTACAAAAGCCAGATCTTCAAGATCCTCGATCCGGACAAGACCCGCATCGAATTCAATTCCCGCTGGATGCAGCAGCTCGGCGCCGCCGGCCTGGTGCAATTGGCCGCGAAACATACGGTAGCGCGCATGCTGGAACGGGACGATTTCAGCAAGCGCTTTCACGCCGGCCAGCCCATCGCCATCCACGAGTTCCTGTACCCGCTGGCGCAAGGTTACGATTCCGTGGCGCTCAAGGCGGACGTGGAACTTGGAGGTACCGACCAGAAATTCAACCTGCTGGTCGGCCGCCAGTTGCAGGAAGCCTACGGTCAGAAGCCGCAGGTGATTCTCACCATGCCGATACTCGAAGGATTGGATGGCGTGCAAAAAATGTCCAAGTCGCTGGGCAATTACGTCGGCATCAACGAGCTGCCCAATGAGATGTTCGGCAAGCTCATGTCCATTTCCGACGAACTCATGTGGCGTTATTTTGAATTACTGAGCTTCCGCCCGGCAAACGAAATCGAGAAGTACAAACGCGCGATAAAGACTGGCGCCAATCCGCGCGACAGCAAATTCCTGCTGGCGGAAGAAATCGTGGCGCGCTTCCACAACATGGCGGCTGCCAAAGCGGCGCGTGAGGAATTCATCGCACGTTTCCAGAAAGGCGTGCTTCCCGAGGACATGCCGGAACACCGGATCCATGCCGGTGGCAAGGACATGCCGCTGGCGCAATTACTCAAGCAATGCAAGCTGACCAGTAGCACATCCGAAGCGAACCGGTTGCTGGCGCAGGGCGGAGTGCGCGTAGACGGCGAAAAAATCACGGATCGCGGCCTGAAACTCGCGGCCGGCAAAACCTATGTGCTGCAAGTGGGCAAACGCAAATTCGCGCGTGTGCAGTTGCGCCGCGACGCCGGTAAATAACTCGAACCTAATCTCAGTAAAACGGTTTTTCCCGCAAGGTAGTGCGGGCCAGCCATTTTTCGCCCTCGATCACCGCCTCTCCCGTGTGCAGCGTCGTCGGATCCGGCGTGCCTGCCGTCGTCAGATTGAAATGGCACAACGCCATGCTCGGCCGGCCGGCAATTTTTTTGCCGATCTTGAGGTAATGGGTTTCACCACCCGTCTCCGGCGCGCGCAGATACACCAGGAATGACGCGATCCGCTGTCCCGAACGGTCGCCTATGCGCAGGTTATTCGCGAGCCGCGCGGCGTCGAAGTAATCCACATGCGGCGCGTAGCGGTCATCGGCCCGGTAGCGCAATACCGACAAGGGTTCCACGTGCGTAACGGGCAAGGAAAACACGGCGGCAATGCGCCGCTCAATATTGCGCACCACTGCGTCGCTGTCTGGTGTGTGGAATATGGCCGCCTCGCCGGTGAAGGCGGTTTGCTCGCCCGACAGACGCTCACGCGTGGTATCGCGTGCCGGCGCGAGGCGCGCGGCAGCCAGTGCCAGCAGATGTGAACATTCGCTTTCACTGACGAAATTATCCACAGTGAATATATTTGGCGAGGCGCTAATGGGATTGGGCGCATCCGGCCGGTGCGGTTTGGCGGTTGTTGCGGCACTGCGGACATTGGAGACGTTCAAAGACGGCTCGCCGAGTACGGCGAGATTGTCTTCCGCGAAGCGTATCAAGGCCGGCGGATCACCGGTCAATGTAGAATCCGATTCCAGCCGCTGCTGAAAAATACGCAGACGTTCGCGCAGCCGCGGCGCGAGTGCCTCGGCTTTCTCGCGCGATGCGGCATCGAGACGGGTATTCAGCCGCGCAAACAGTTCGTCCGCCAGCGGATATTGGGCGAAAGCCGCCATGGCCAGACAAGCGTGCGCCGCCGGGAATTGTTGAGGCGAATCCTGGTTTGTCGCATAACGCAGACCAAGATTGAAAAGCCCGCGCGGATCGGCAGATGCGGCCGCCTGCAAATACATTTTCGTAGCGGCGCCGGCATCAACGGGAGTGCCGAGACCTTCATCGTGCATATAGGCGAGGTTGCAGAGCGCGTGCGGATAAGCCTGGGCGGCGGTGCGTGCGTACCAGCGAAAGGCTTCGGCATCATCCTGCGTCACGCCGCGACCGGCCATGTACAGATCGGCAAGCCGGTCCTGGGCCACGGGATGTTCCTGCTTAGCCGCGCGTTGATACCAGCGCGTGGATTCGGAAGCGGCGTCGGGCAAGGTATGCACCTGCACATACAGGTGACCAAGCGTTACCTGCGCTTCGACAAAATCCGCCGCGGCGGATTTTATCAGCAGTTCCAGACCCTCTGTGAAACCCGGTGTGCCGAATTGATTGACGGCAACCAGTTTCTCGCCGGTCTGGAACCAGATTTCTGGTGTGTTCATGTGTGCAGTGTAGCAAAGGTCCCGATTGGATTGATTGAACTGATTGACCTGCTTGGTACATTACCGGCTGTAGAGTAATCTGTACGCCATTATTTGAGATATCGCATGCAACTAAACGGCAAACATCTCCTCTTGGGCGTCACCGGTGGCATCGCCGTGTACAAATGTCCGGACTTGGTGCGCCGTCTGCGGGAAGCAGGTGCGGAAGTGCAGGTGGTGATGAGCCAAAGTGCACAGCGTTTTGTGACGCCGCTGACTTTTCAGGTGGTATCCGGTCATCCGGTGCGCACGCAGCTCTGGGATACGTCTGCAGAATTCGCCATGAGCCATATCGAGCTGGCGCGCTGGGCAGATCTGGTGCTGGTGGCGCCGGCGACCGCCGGTTTCATGGCGCGACTTGCACACGGCCACGCCGATGATCTTCTGACTACCCTGTGTCTTGCTACCGAAGCACCCATTACTGTTGCGCCCGCCATGAATTGGGTCATGTGGGAGAACACCGCCACGCAGGAAAATGTTCGGCGTCTGGCAACGAGCGGTGTACGCCTGCTTGGGCCAGTGGCCGGTGAACTGGCGGAAGGTGAATCGGGCATGGGGCGCATGCTGGAGCCGGCTGAAATCGTTGCTGCTTTAAAAGATGAAAATAGTGTCTCGCTGCGGGGTCTGCGCGTACTGGTGACCGCTGGTCCCACACGCGAGCCCATTGATCCGGTGCGCTACGTGAGTAACCGCAGTTCCGGCAAGATGGGCTACGCGATGGCGCGTGCCGCAGCGGAAGCCGGCGCTGAAGTTACACTTGTGAGTGGCCCCACGTCTCTGGCTACGCCTCGAGATGTGCGGCGTGTGAACGTGGAAACTTCGGACGAGATGCGCGTGGCGGTCATGGCTGAAGCGGCTAAAACTGAAATCTTCATTGCTGCTGCGGCGGTGGCTGATTATGCGCCGCAGAAAATGGCCAAGCAAAAGATCAAGAAAAGCAGTGGCTCTATGGAACTGAAGCTGGTCAAAACACCGGATATTCTGGCAGAAGTGGCCGCACGCGTACCCCGGCCTTTCACCGTAGGGTTCGCGGCGGAAACCGAGAATCTTGAAATTAACGCGAAAGAAAAGCTCAAGAAAAAACGTCTCGATCTGATAGCCGCTAACTGGGTCGGTAACGGCCGGGGTTTCGACCGCGCAGACAATACACTCACGGTGTTCTGGAAAGGCGGCACCGCGGAACTGGGCAGCGGACCGAAACTTGAACTGGCGCGCAAATTGATTCGACTCATCGTCGAACGTTATCCGCACGCATAAATAATCGTTTGATCATCTGTATATCAGTCCCCTGGGAGTGATTCGCATGCATGTGAAAGTGAAAATACTGGATGTACGCATCGGCAAGGAATTCCCGTTGCTGCACTACGCTACGCCAGGTTCCGCCGGCCTGGATTTGCGCGCCTGCCTCAAGCAATCACACGTACTCAAACCCGGCGAGACGTTGCTGATTCCGGCCGGTATCGCCATCCATATCGGTGATACGGGCTACGCCGCCATGCTATTGCCGCGTTCCGGACTCGGTCACAAACATGGCATCGTGTTGGGCAACCTGGTGGGCCTGATCGATTCTGATTACCAGGGTGAAATCCTGGTGTCGTGCTGGAATCGTAGTATTGAGGACTTCAACATCCAGCCGGGGGAGCGCATCGCGCAGATGGTCATCGTACCGGTGGTGCAGGCGCAGTTCGAGATCGTTGAGGAATTTGCCGAAAGTGAACGCGGTGCAGGTGGCTTTGGGCACTCAGGCCGGCATTAAAAGGAAAACGCCGCCCCCTGGCGGCGCTTGCGTTGGTAATCGAAAAGTTCAGCTGCCACCATTGTTCTGATCCGGCGCCAACAGCTTAAAACGTTTGATGTAAGCGGCATATTGTTCCTGTGTTGCCTTTTTCAGCTGTTCTTGCTTGAGCAATAATTGTTTATCCGTGTCCAGTTGTTGTTGCGTGCTATCCAGACTCTTTTTCAAGCTGGCGGGTATGGGTTTGTGCGCAGTGGTCAATTCCTTTGCGCGTGCCTGATAATCCGTGAGCGTGCTTTGCAGACCGGCGATAGCGCCATTGATCACATTGACTTGTGAATTCATGCCGGCCAGCCGGCTGTCCCGGTCGCGCTCGATATCTGCAACCGAAGTGTAGGTGTCCAGCAACATCTGGTCGGTGGCTTTCTGCTGCTGTTCCTGTTTGGCCTTTTCCGCGGCCGTGGCCTCAGCCTTTTTGTCTTCTACGACCTGTTGCGTGGTCTTGTGGGCATCCAGTGTTTTGATAGTGATGCCTTGGCTGTTGAGCACATCCATCTGCTGGTTGGCGTATTCCGGTGGAATGCTGCTGCCATAATGCACCACGCCGCTCTTGTCCACCCATTTGTAGAGCTTGGGGGTATTTTGTTGCGCGAGCGCACCAGCCGCGAAAGTGGCCGCGAGCAACGCAGCCAAAGTGATTGTAAGCATTCGTGATTTCATGTCGTTGACCGTTGATCTGTCTGAATCAGAGGAGACACTGAAAGTATAGCATCGGCCCCCGTCAAGCTCACCGCATCAGGCGCCGTAGCGTTGACGGTATTCCTGCAGCGCTGTCAGGGCAAAGGTCAGATCCGGGCGGTTTTGCAACCAGGTGATGATGTCCTCAAGGCGTGCGATGGCAGCCACCTCGACGTGCTCGGTTTCACGCAGTTCGGCGATGGCAGATTTTCCTTGCTGGCCGCGTTCCTGTCGGTCCAGCGCGATGATCAGGCCCGTGGGCGTCGCGCCGGCTTGGCGGATGATGTGCAGGGATTCACGTACCGCCGTGCCGGCGGTAATCACGTCGTCAATGATCAGTACCCGGCCCGCGAGCGGAGCACCCACCAGCAGTCCGCC
>JBOIBD010000161.1:0-5571 GCA_050739415.1 Gammaproteobacteria bacterium
GATTTATGATCACACGTGCTATAACCTCATCAACTGCAGTAGCCACAGCAATCGCATAATGAAAACAAGAACAATCTCATCATGCTGGTGTAGTTGAACGGCAGTTAATTTCGCTACCGCCGAAGATGCTTGCTATTTCCGTCTTTCAAAAATGCGCCGACAAGAAACAACAGCCCAAAAAATACTAATACAGTCCCGCCTTCCCGCTCCTCAATCGGTGACCTATCAACGCCACCATGATGCGAACAAGCGCCCTGCCGACCTATTGATCCAGATGGCCAGCCATCCTGACATACCAAAGGATGCGAACCACTTTTATGCAAACTCACACCGCCCCAGAGCAGCGCTAAACCGACTATAAGTGCTATGACTCTCTTTTTGATTGACTGAAATGTCATGAATTTAATATACGATTGGAAGTTCAACTGCTTTGTCGACATTTGAGTGACGACGATATCCATGTTGCAAGCATAAACGCTGTGGTTAGCCGTACAACTACGCTAGGCCTCTTTACCTGGCACATTACCTTTACCCAGCACTACCCACGGCTGTTGCGAATCCTTGGCATGCTTCGCGTAAAATTTATTTCCGAATACATCCACGTAGGTAAGATACAGTTCCCAAGATTCGCCCGGCACACCGGCAAAATCCCCGTCGGTGAAACCAGGTGGAAATTCAACAGGGATGAATATCGATCCCATATCGTCGCCCCATGCCGACTTAGCGCCGAGTGGGGGTAATTCGCAGCTGATCAGTGTGCAGTTTTTGCTTGGCAGTCGTATGTGAAGGTAGACATGTAACGCAGGACCGGTGCCAATATTAATGATTTGGCCCAGGAGTTGAATACGTTTTGTCGGGTGGCTCTGTGCCGCCTGAATTCGTAAGAAACCCTCGCGCGCGAATCGATCAGTGGAACCCCATATCACAAGCATGCAGACAGGCCTGGACTCGTCTTGATAGTGCCGCTTGTTTTGCCTTATTAGATAATAAGTGCTGATGGCCATTCCCACCGTGCCAATGGCAGTAAACGCCACAAGCGCCAATTTCACCCAAAGCATCTCGTTATCTCCTATGTCTACCGGCTTCGGCGTGGACGGTCGCGGGTTGAACGACGCATCCCATGGTTTGATCTGCATCTTGGGCGACGTTTAACATCAAATCCACGACCGCATTCATTGCAATGATAATAGTTACCTGCATCATGCTCCACGTTCAGTGACTCGCAATCAATCCGCGGGCATCTCAGAGGTTCGTTCATTTTGATTCACTATCTTTAAGGTCTATGCAGCAATCCTGGCACAGCTTCGTATTACAGCGCCATCCTAGATATAGGTCGATAAAATAGCCCCGGTAGGCCAAGCCCTTAGGAGAACCAGGGCGGGGCGCACGTTTACTATTTCTAGCGCCGTACGTTAGAATAGAGCGGATAAGTGGTCGGGACCCGGCCCCGCTGGCAGCGGCCTACCTGAGCAGGCTGACGCGGCGAAGGAAATTAGCGCTGCAAGCCCCCGCTACCATTGATATTGGATTTGGGCCCCGCGCAGGGGCTTTTTAGTGTCAGTTAGCGGCCTTAAGCCGCACTGAGGCCCCGTTTTCCGGGGTTTGTCATCTTGAGAACCCTGCGGTTTTGCGGGGTAATTGGAATGGGCTTCGGCCCATTTTTTATTTGTGATGCACGGGCGCCATGCGCGAGACGCTGTTGAAGATACTGGAGCCGGCCATCGAGGGTCTGGGCTACACACTGGTGGAACTGGAGTTCCAGGGTGGCGTGCTGCGGATCTACATAGACCAGCTGAACGGCGTGACCCTGGACGACTGCGAGAAGGTCAGCCGCCAGGTGGGCGCGGTGCTGGATGTCGAGGATCCGATTCCCGGCGGCTACACGCTGGAAGTGTCCTCACCGGGTCTGGACCGGCCGCTGCGCAAGCTGGCTGATTTCGGGCAGCGCACAGGCCAGCGCGCCCGCATCGAGCTGACGCTGCCGTTCGATGGACGTCGGCGGTTCTCCGGCACGCTGCGGGGACTGGACAAGGATGAAGTATTGATTGAAGTGGACGGCTCAGTCTTCCGTCTGCCGTTCGCTCAGATCGGCAAGGCGCGGCTCGTGCCGGAATTGTGAATTGATACGCATTGGATGTGAAAGCCATGAACAAAGAGATATTGCTGGTTGTGGACGCCGTCTCGAACGAGAAGGGTGTGGACAAAAATGTAATCTTCGAGGCGCTGGAAGCCGCACTGGCTTCGGCCACGCGCAAGAAACACGGCGGCGAGATTGACGCACGCGTTTCCATCAATCGCAGTACCGGCGACTACGAAACGTTTCGCCGCTGGATCGTCAAGGCCGACGACGAAGTGCTGGAATCACCGGATAGAGAACTGCGCCTCATGGATGGACTGGATATCAAGCCTGATATCACAGTGGGTGAGTACATCGAAGAGCCCATGGAATCCGTGGTCTTCGGCCGCATCGCCGCACAGACCGCCAAACAAGTGATCGTGCAGAAAGTACGTGAGGCGGAGCGCGCGCAAGTGGTGGAAGCCTACAAGGATCGCGTGGGCGAGCTGGTCACCGGCGTGGTGAAGCGCGTGGAACGAGGTAACGTGTACATAGATATTGGCAACAATGCCGAAGCCTTCATCGCCCGTGAAGACATGATCCCGCGCGAAGCGATCCGCACCAATGACCGCATCCGCGGGTACCTGCGGGAAGTGCGCGCCGAACTGCGCGGACCGCAGTTGTTCGTGACGCGTACCGCACCGCAGTTCCTCATCGAATTGTTCAAGCTCGAAGTACCGGAAGTGGGTCAGGGGCTCATCGAGATCAGGGGCGCGGCCCGCGATCCGGGTGCGCGCGCCAAGGTGGCGGTGAAGAGCAACGATTCGCGCATTGATCCGGTGGGCGCCTGCGTTGGCATGCGCGGTTCGCGCGTGCAGGCGGTCTCCAATGAACTTTCCGGCGAACGCGTGGACATCGTTCCCTGGGACGATAATCCGGCGCAGTTCGTCATCAACGCCATGTCGCCGGCGGAAGTGCAGGCCATTGTCATGGACGAGGAATCCCACAGCATGGATATCGCCGTATCCGAGGACAATCTTTCCAAGGCCATTGGCCGCGGTGGCCAGAACGTGCGTCTGGCGAGCCAGCTTTCCGGCTGGGAGCTGAACGTGATGACGCAGGAACAGGCTACGCAGAAGAGCGAGACCGAAGTCCAGGCGCTGCAGAAACTGTTCATGGAACAACTGGATGTGGACGAGGACGTGGCTGTGATCCTGGTGCAGGAAGGCTTTTCCAGCATCGAGGAAATCGCCTATGTACCGGCTTCGGAGCTGCTTTCCGTGGAGGAGTTCGATGAACAGATCGTCGAGGAACTGCGCGGCCGCGCCCGTGACGTGTTGCTGACCCAGGCCATCGCCAGCGAGGAACAAGTAGGCGACACGGAACCTGCGGAAGACCTGCTTAACCTGACCGGTATGGACAAGGCGGTAGCCTACCGGCTTGCGGGCCGCGGCATCGTCACCATGGAGGATCTGGCGGACCAGGCGGTGGATGACATCAAGGATGTGGAAGGCTTGGACGAGGTCAAGGCCGGCGAACTTATCATGGCCGCGCGCGCGCCCTGGTTCGCGTCCGAAGAGATGCAGCAGAAGTAATTTTCGAGGAAGGTCGCCATGGCGGAAGTCACCGTAAGACAATTTGCCGAAGTGGTGGGAACACCGGTCGAACGCTTGCTCACGCAGATGGCGGAGGCGGGCATTGAGATCATTGATCCAGACATTACCATCAGCGATGATCAGAAGTTACAGTTGCTTACGCATCTGCGACACAGCCACGGTGATGGCGCCTCGGGCGAAACCCGCAAAATCACGCTCAAGCGGCGCACGGTTTCTGAAATCAAGCTCAGTGGTATCCAGGGGCGCGCCAAGACCGTGAGCGTGGAAGTGCGCAAGAAGCGCACCTATGTGAAGCGCAGTGCCGTGCTCGAGGAAGACGCCAAGCGGCGTGCCGAAGAAGACGCGACACTGCAGGCGGAACTGGAGCGTAAACGCGCTGAAGAAGAACAACTTTCGGCGAATCGGGCCCAGAAGCTGGCAGCCGAGGAAGCAGAACAACGCCGCAAGCAGGAAGAAGAGGCGCGTCGCAAACACGCAGAGGATGCAACTGCCCGTGCAGAGGCCGAACGGCGTCGTGCAGAAGCAGAAGCGCGCCGACTGACGGAAGAGGAAGACCGGCGCATGCGCGCAGCGTTGCCACGCGGCAAGGCTGCGCCGGGCACGGTCGTAGACGACAAGCACACCAAGTACGGGCGTGCGGAACTGCACGTCGGTCAGGAACTTTCCAACCGTCGCAAACGCAAACCCGCCAGAGCAAAAGCGGCGGTCAACATCCAGGTCGAGAGCAAGCACGGGTTTGAAATGCCGGTCGCGCCACAGGTGCGCGAAGTGCCGATCCCGGAAACCATCACCGTGGGCGAACTGGCGCAGCGCATGGCTGTGAAAGCCACTGAAGTCATCAAAGCGATGATGAAGATGGGCGCCATGGCTACCATCAATCAGGTTCTCGATCAGGAAACTGCGGCCATCGTAGTCGACGAGATGGGTCACAAGGCGAAACTGATCAAGGAAAATGCTCTGGAAGAGCAGGTGATGCAGGTGGCTCAGGAAGGCGACGAGATTACACGCCCGCCGGTAGTCACCATTGTGGGCCACGTGGATCACGGCAAGACCTCTTTACTGGATTACATTCGCAGCACGCGGGTGGCGGCGCGCGAAGCCGGCGGCATTACCCAGCACATCGGCGCGTATCGCGTCGAAACCAAGAAAGGCGTCATCACCTTTCTGGACACACCGGGTCATGCGGCTTTTACCGCGATGCGTGCCCGGGGTGCAAACGTGGCGGATATCGTGATACTGGTGGTGGCGGCCGATGACAGCGTCATGCCGCAGACGGTCGAAGCTATCCAGCACGCGCGCGCAGCCAAGACGCCGATTGTGGTGGCGGTTACCAAGATTGATAAACCGGAAGCCGATTTGGAAAAGGTGCGCAGCGATCTTTCGAAATATGAAATTATTTCCGAGCAGTGGGGCGGCGAAAACATCTTTGTGAACGTGTCTTCCAAGACGGGCGAGGGCGTGGACGCCCTGCTGGATTCCATCCTGGTGCAAGCTGAAGTACTGGAACTCAAGGCTATGGCTACCGGACCCGCCTCCGGTTACGTGCTGGAATCCAGCCTGGAGAAAGGCCGCGGATCCGTAGCCACGGTGCTGGTGCAGCGCGGCCTGCTCAAGCCGGGTGACATCCTGCTCACCGGACAGGAATATGGCCGTGTGCGCGCCTTGTTTGACGAAGATGGCAAGCAATTGCAGGAAGCCGGTCCGGCGACGCCAGCACTGGTGCTGGGGCTTTCGGGAACGCCGAATGCGGGTGACGACGCTGTAGTGGTGCCCGATGAGCGCAAGGCGCGTGAAGTCGCCTTGTACCGTCAGGGGAAATTCCGCGACGTGAAACTGGCGCGCGTGCAGGCTACCAAACTCGACGACGCCTTCCAGCAGATGCAGGAGGACGCGCTGGAA
>JBOIBD010000162.1:0-5547 GCA_050739415.1 Gammaproteobacteria bacterium
CATCTAGTAGTGAACGCTTGGCTTTCAACGTGCCGATGCAGCCACGTAACACAGCGTGTCGTTTCAACGTGACAAAACTCGAGCGCGGCTCCCGCAATATGGGATTGGAGTTATCGTTTTTGAACAGTGGCAGATTTTTGATAATCGCCTGTTCGATGGAGTGACGCGCAGCCTTGAGCAAGATTGTGCGCGTGGCAGCATCAATTGTCATATAAAGCCCAAGCCCCATAACCCACCACGCGTGCACGATCGCCGGCGGTATCGCCCGAATTTCTCAGATCAAGACGCTGGATGGCCAAGTTGCGTTTTTGTGCGACCGTCAGCAAGCCGTTGATGGGATAGGCGCCACAGGCTTGCGTATCCTGAATGGGAGTTTGCCGGGTTTCGATGCAATGCGCGGTTTCTTTATCCAGTCGCTGGGCCGTGTCATACGGATGATAGTGGCTGAGATCGGAACTGATGACCACGAGTGTTTCAGTGCCGCCCCAAAGCGTTTCCAAAACCTGCGCAACCTCCTGGGGTAGTGCCCAACCAACTACCAGCGGCACCAGCATGAAACTATCCAACAAAGTTTGTAGGAAGGGGAGGTGGACTTCCAAACTGTGTTCAAGCCGGTGGGCTACATCGGAACGTTCCACCTGCGGCAGATTTTCTATCAAGGCTATTGCCTCGTGATCCAGTGGAACTTCGCCCAAGGGCGTGCAAAAAGCGTCCACCGACGGCAACGCCATGCCACGCACTGCCACCCGATGGGCCGGTCCTAGTAACAGCACCCGCCGGATTTCGTGTGCCTGTTGGGTAAGACGGTTATATGCCCGCGCGGCGATGGGGCCGGAGTAGATATAACCCGCGTGTGGCGCAATCACGGCTTTGGGAGACGCCCCCGTGGCTGGGTTTGTGGCCAACAGCTCTTGCAGCAGCGCTCGCAATTCGGCAGCGTCATCTGGATAGAACAGGCCTGCCACAGCGGCAGTACGAAACGTGTGGGTCATGGTCATATACTTAAGCTTAGTACGAAGCAGGCAGCCGATGGGAAACCACACTGAAACCGTTATTCCCACGCGTTATTGGCATGTGCTGGATGACGGCAAGATCCAGTGTGACGTCTGTCCGCGTGCCTGCAAGCTGCATGAAGGCCAACGAGGCCTGTGCTTCGTGCGCGGCCGCGAACAGGACCAGATCAAGCTGTTCAGCTACGGTCGTTCCAGCGGTTTTTGCGTTGACCCAGTGGAGAAAAAGCCACTCAATCATTTCCTGCCGGGTACATCAGTTTTATCCTTCGGCACGGCCGGTTGCAATCTGGCCTGCAAATTCTGCCAGAACTGGGACATGTCCAAATCCAGGGAGATGGACACGCTCGCCGATCTCGCCATGCCCCAAAGCCTGGCGCAAACCGCGCAAAATCTCGGCTGCACCAGTCTAGCGTTCACCTACAACGATCCCGTGGTCTTCATGGAATACGCCATGGATGCGGCGGATGCAGGGCATGAGTTGGGGATCAAATCCATCGCGGTGACCGCTGGTTATATATGCGCCGAACCGCGCGTCGAGTTCTACCGGCACATGGATGCAGCCAACGTCGATTTGAAAGGTTTTACGGAAAAATTTTACTACAAGATTTGCGGCGGCCATCTGCAACCGGTATTGGATACGCTCGTGTACCTGAAGCATGAGACGCAGGTGTGGTTCGAGATCACCACCCTGTTGATCCCCGGTGAGAATGATTCCGAAAAAGAGATTCAGGCGCTGACGCAATGGGTGATAGAAAACCTGGGCCCAGACGTGCCGTTGCACTTCACCGCCTTCCATCCCGATTGGAAGATGCGGAACAAACCACCAACGTCCGCTGCGACACTCAGCATGGCCCGCGATATCGCCGTCAGCAATGGGATCCGCTATTGCTACACTGGTAACATACATGACCGTGTCGGAGGCAGCACGTATTGTCATCATTGCGGGGAGTTAGTGATCGAGCGCGATTGGTACGAGCTTGGCGAATGGCAGCTGACGGATTGCGGAGATTGCCAGCGATGTGGCACACGGTTGCCCGGCGTGTTTCGCGGCCGGCCAGGTCATTGGGGGAGGCGGCGCATGTCGGTCAGAATCGAAACGGCACGACAGCATGCCATCTAACAGCCATCTAGTTGCGATCAAGAGCCGGAAACTGCTATAAACTGACAAGTCACCTGTCGAGAATCATTAATCGTTATTCGTTTGCTGCCTGGCTAACGTGAAAAGGTTCCTTACATGCATATCGAGAGCGAAAGGTTTTATCACATCCACAAGCATAACTCTCCGAAATGGGTGGAGGGGACGACATTTACATTCGGGGATGAGCCCAACAATTCTTGGCGTGCATTCGAAATAGCGCGTCGCGGCATCACTAATCCAGAGACCAACGAGGTGTTCACCGTTGATAGGGTGGCGTTTCGTGCAATGCATGTGTATCGCAAACAGGGAAAAAAAGATCCACATCTGGGTTTCTATCACTACAATCCAGTCATGACACTGGCGGAGACCTTGGACAGTCTATTCTTGTCCACACGCATGGTGCGCGAACTTGTGCTGGAGGAGGTGCGCCGGCAGATGTATCCAGACCTGCCTTCGCGCACAAGCTGCATCTGGCTGATGCCTGAAGACGATCGCGCAGTGCACTTCTGGATGGAAAATATGCGCGGCGATAATAAAAAGGTATTTCGTGTCCGTGCTACCGGTGAGATGCATCGCGCCCCTCAGCAGACCGTCATGGGCGATACCATTTCGTTGATGGAATGGCGCAAGCGCGCGCTTGATTACTGGAATGGCGTGGACATGGAATCCTATGATGATGAGATCACGTGCACCGGCGAGATTGAAATACTGGAAGAATTGCCGAATATTAATTTCTGATCCGAGGCGCGTCACTGCTTGCTGATTCTTCCAGTTGTTGCTGCATAACAGGTGCTAGTGCCTGCTGAACATCCGCGGTAACAATGTTATTGCCTGCCGTAGTCCTGCCAGCCGCTGGGTCACTCCGCGCGCGTAGAACCCCGCCAGAATCCCCTTGAGTCCGATATAGGTCTGCTGATCGTAGGGCATCCAGAACGGTTGATGTCGGGTGAGCTTGAGCCAGTCATTTACGATGACTTTGGGTGAGGTGACGGCTTCAAAGGCGAAGCGGCCGTGGCCGCGTTCTTTGCCGGAATCCTTGAAACCACCCCAGGGAGTTTCGGTTAATCCATGGGACAGTAAGTGATCGTTGATCATGACTGCGCCGGCGGTAATCCGTTCCGCGAACCGAACCGCTTTCTTTGTATCTCGTGACCACACCGATCCCGTCAATCCGTACTTTGAGTCATTGGCAAGCCGGATGGCTTCTACGTCATCCTCCACCTGCATGATGCCGAGCACCGGTCCGAAAGTTTCTTCGCGCATGACCGCCATCTGATGATCCACCTGGGTGAGCACGATGGGCGGGATAAAGTGTGAATTATTTTCCGCGGCGGGCCCGGCTTTGGCGGTAACGATGGCACCACGTTGAAACGCCTCTTCGAGATGGTGTTGCACTGTTTCCACCTGACGGTCAGTGCACAGCGCGCCTACGTCCACATTGAAATCCGTATCATGGCCGACGCGCAGGCTCTCGACCTTTTTTGTGAGTAGTTCCATGAAGGGGGCATACACGGCACGATGGACGTAGATGCGCTCCACGCCGGCGCAGGATTGGCCGGCATTAGACAGCCCCGCCCACACGGCACCGGCAGTGGCACGTTCCAGGTCTGCATCAGCGCACACAATCATGGCGTCCTTGCCGCCCAACTCCAGGGATACGGGCGTGAGCGTGCGTGCAGCTTTTTCCATCAGCAACTTGCCGACACGCACTGAACCGGTGAAAAATAACTTGTCCACGCCGCCGGATTCCAGAAATAGATCACCGCAACGCGGCCCATCAATGTTCACATGCTGAAAGACGCCTTCTGGCAGTCCGGACTTCTGGAATAACTCCGCGAGCTTGTAACCCACCGGCAGGGTTTCCGGTGCGGTCTTGAACACCACCGTGTTGCCTGCCAGCAGTGCCGGGACGATCTCATGCATGGGAATGCCGAGGGGATAGTTCCAGGGTGAAATGATGCCGACCACACCCCATGGCACGCGGTAAACCGTGTTGCGTTTGCTGAAAAACAGAAGAGAGCCGTTTCTGAGGTGTCGTGGCTTCAGGTATTGCTGCGCGTGACGTGTGTACCAGCGGCTGCCGGCGACGCTTGGCAGGATTTCGGTTGCCAGGGCCTCCACACGGGGTTTGCCCACACAACTGGATATCAGTTGCGCGATTTCATCTGTCTGCGCAAGCAGCAGCATTCGCATGCGGTTGATGCAGTGCCGGCGCTCTGAGATGGGTGTGCCGTTCCAACTCGGTTGTGCGGCATGCGCTCGGCGGATCACCGCACGCACTGCCTCGGCTGTGTGTTCAAGGTATTGCCCAATAAGCTCGCCGCTCGCGGGATTACGAACAGAAACCAGGAGAGGCTCAGACGACTCGGCTTGGACGCTCATGTGCATCCCTTAGAACACAAACTGCACCGGTTGTTTGATGACATCGAAGGCGATGATGGCGCGTTCACCGGCACCGCGGAAAGGGTAAACGTAATGAATGTAGTAGGGCGGAAAGATAATCAGATCACCCGTTTTAGGATGCAGTCGACGTGTGAGGCTAATGGCATGATAATGGGCCGCGGGATGTGGATTGAGGAATTCGATACAACCCTGGGGTTTGGGTTTTTCCGGAACCGCGACGTAATACACACCGCTAGCAAGGTTGTCATGGGTGGGGTGCATGTGCGGCGCCTGCCAGTCACCTTCCGACAGGATATTGGCCCAGGACACCAGGCGCGTCTTGATGTCCTTGAGGACATCGCCATACACCTGATCCAGATATTGCCGTATACCCGGAAGGATGACTTGATCGCGTAAGGATTGAATGGCGGCTTCAGGGCGGTCCAAGAACATCATTTTGCGGGAGGTCTGGTAGCCGCCATAGGTCGTGATTGTGCCACTCAAGGCTTCATTTTCTTTCTCGTCTTCAATGTATTTATCCCGCAGCGACTGGATGACATCGTAAGTCTCGCGGTGAATGTCGTCCAAACCCGTGTGATGGCTCACCATCACGGGAATGGGAAAGTGATTTTCGAATTGAGTTTCGGTTGTAATGGTCACGGCGGTGTACTGCTTATGCAGTCTGGCCGGCAAGATACAGCCAAGTTTCCACCACCGTATCCGGATTCAGGGACACGCTCTCGATGCCTTGGTCCAGTAGCCAGCGCGCCAGATCCGGATGGTCCGATGGTCCCTGGCCGCAGATACCGATGTATTTCTTTTGCTTGCGGCAGGCCTGGATGGCCATGGACAGCATGGCCTTAACCGCAGCGTTGCGTTCGTCGAATAGGTGCGCAATGACACCGGAGTCGCGATCCAGTCCCAGGGTAAGTTGGGTCATGTCATTCGAGCCAATGGAGAAACCGTCGAAGTATTCCAGGAACTGCTCCGCCAGCACAGCATTCGAAGGCAATT
>JBOIBD010000163.1:0-5515 GCA_050739415.1 Gammaproteobacteria bacterium
CACCGGCCACGGGCCGCGCCTTGATCAAGGCATAGCGCTCCCATTCGCGGCCGTGATTCTGGTAATAGGTTTCCAGCGCAGCGAAACTCAGGGCTAGTGGCCCGGCGTCACCGAAGGGCCGCAGGCGCAAGTCCACCCGGAACACGAAGCCGTCGGCCGTCACCGCGTCGAGCAGCCGCGAGAGTTTCTGGCCAAGACGCAGAAAGTATTCTTCATTGTCCAGCGGCTTGGGTCCATCGCTGCTGCCGTTCTCGGGATAGGCAAAAATCAGATCAATGTCCGAAGAAAAATTAAGCTCTCTGGCACCCAGTTTGCCCATGCCCAGAACCACGAGCTGCTGCGGCTCGCCCTTGGTATTGCGCGCGATACCGTGACGCTGTGCGTGCCAGCCCGACAATACACTGAGCGCGCCATCCACACAGCTATCTGCGAGATCGGAAAGATCGTGCAGGGTTTCTTCGAGGTTTGCCCAGCCGGCCAGATCCCGCCAGGCGATTCGCAGCATCTCGCGGCGGCGGAGTTGTCGCAATATGCGGGACAATTCATCTTCGTTCTGAACGGATTGCAAACCCGCACGCACACGCGATACGGGCGAACCGCTGGTCTGCAAATCTTGTGTATCAACCAGATCAGCCAGAAGCTCAGGATGACGGATACAATTCTGGGCCACGAATTCACTGCACAACCAGACCCTGGGCAGCGATGTCCGGATGACCTCGGGTAATTCCGGCAGTGCCATAAAAGACTGCTGATAACGCTCCCAGACGGGACGCAAAAGCACAGGAATAAGGTCGGTTGTTGTCACGCTGGAATGAATTAATTGGTAGGCGAGCTGGCTTAACTGTAACCTAAAGCCATGCAATCCCCATCCCGTTCCCGGCCACCGGTCCAATTACAGTTCTTCGCAACCGCCGCCAAGGGACTGGAACCCATCGTGGCCGATGAATTGCGTGCGCTGGGGGCCGCCAACGTAAAGGAAGCGCGCGGCGGTGCGTCGTTCGAGGGACCATCGGCCATAGCGTATCGCGCCTGCCTGTGGTTGCGCGCCGCCAACCGGGTGCTCTATCCCATCTCAAAATTCGAGGCCACCGATGATGCCGGCTTGTATGCGGGCATCAATCGCATGCCTTGGGAAAACGACCTCGCGCCCGATGGCAGTCTGGCGGTGCAATTCACCGGCACCAGCGCAGGCATCACCCATACCCAATACGGCGCGCAGCGTGTGAAGGACGCGGTGGTGGACCGGTTTCGGGAAAAATTTGGCCGACGTCCCGACGTGGATCGAGAACGGCCGGACCTGCTCATCAATTGTCACGTACATCGCAATATCGCCACTGTGAGTCTGGACCTGTCCGGCGACAGTCTGCACCAACGTGGATACCGCATCCGCGGAGTCGCGGCGCCGCTGAAAGAAAATCTCGCCGCCGCGCTGCTACTCAAGTGCGGCTGGCCGGAAATCGCGGAACGTGGCGGCAGCTTCGCGGATCCCTTATGCGGCTCCGGCACCTTCTTGATCGAAGCCGCACTGATCGCCGGCGACATAGCGCCGGGCCTGTGGCGCGACCACTGGGGTTTTTCCGGCTGGCTGCGTCACGACGCCGCGCTTTGGGAAACGCTGCTGCAGGAAGCGCGCCTGCGTAAGAACCTGGGGCTGGCAAAGATTCCCGCCATCCTTGGCTTCGACCATGACAGCAGCGCCATTGAGGCGGCAACACAAAATGCCCAGACTATCGGCCTCGGCAACGTCATCCGCCTACAAAAAATCTCGCTTGAAGCCAACCACCTGCCACCGCGTCTCAAGCCCGGCCTCGCGCTTACCAACCCGCCCTACGGCGAACGCCTGGGCGACGTGGAAACACTTGGACCTCTATATAAAGCATTGGGAACCTGGCTCAAGAACCAGTGCCTCGGTTGGCAGTCCGGAATCATCACCAGCAATCCCGACCTGGGCAAGCAGATGGGCATCCGCACCCGCAAAATCAACACCTTCTATAACGGCGCGCTGGAATGCAAGCTGTTGCAGTTCGACATAAAGCCGGAATGGTTCATGCGTAGCGGTGTTCCAGCGGTTTCTGAGTAACTCCCTTCTTCAATCAAGCCTGTAGCAAGATTATCTCACTGACATCTCGCAGTATTACACTATAGGTATCGTCCCAATATCACTTCAGGAGCCTGTCATGGCACGCAAGACCACAAAGCAATCGAAATCCACGAAACGCAAGGCCGGCAAAGCCAAATCGAAAACCAAAGCCCGCAAGGTTCAGGCCATTCCCAAGGGCTATCACAGTGTCACTCCGTATCTGATCGTGAATGGCGGAGCGGCGGCACTGGACTTCTACAAGAAGGCCTTTGACGCAAAAGAAAAACTGCGTATGCCTCACGGCGACCGCATCGGTCACGCCGAGATCCAGATTGGCAGCTCACGCGTGATGCTCGCGGACGAAAATCCCGGCATGGGCGCGCGCGCACCGCAGCCGGGCATCGCTCCGGCCGTGGGTATCATGTTGTATGTGAAAGATGTGGACGTGGTATTCAAGCGCGCCGTGGCCGCCGGCGCCAAAGTCGAACGGCCGCTGGCAGATCAATTCTATGGCGACCGCACCGGTGGCATCATTGACCCTTTTGGTCACCGCTGGTACATCGGTACGCACATCGAGGATGTTTCACCAAAGGAATTGAAGAACCGCATGAAAAAAATGCAGCATGAATAGTATTGAACCCGTCGATATCCAATGCCCCTATTGCGGTGAGACGATTGAAATCTCGGTGGATTGTTCGGTAGAGAGCCAACGCTACATAGAAGACTGCCAGGTTTGCTGCCGGCCGATTGAGATGACTGTCGCCATTAATGAAGCCGGACTACCTGTCGTTGAAGTATCGCGGGAAGATGAGACATAGGGGCAGGCTCGGGTGGCACTCTTAATCTAGTCAAGCTTTCCTTGAGAGCATTACGGCAGCAGGACGGTCGAGCCAGTAGTCTTGCGGGATTCGAGATCGCGGTGCGCCTGGGCCGCTTCCCGGAGCGGATAGGTCTGATTGACGGCTATTTTTACTGCACCCTTTTTTACCACCGCGAACAACTCACGTGCGCTACGCACCAAGTCTTCACGCTTGGCGAGGTAGGTTACAAGAGTCGGGCGGGTGAGAAACAGTGAGCCCTTCTGCGCCAGGATAATGGGATTAAAGGGCGGTACCGGGCCAGAAGCATTACCGTAGCTCACCATCATGCCGAGCGGCGCGAGGCAATCCAGCGAATCCATGAAGGTGTCCTTGCCAACTCCATCATAAACAACCGGCACGCCCGCACCTTTAGTAATTTCCTTTACACGCGCTGAGATTTTCTCACTCGAAGTGTTCAAGACAAATTTACAGCCGGCTCTCTTCGCAATTGGCACTTTTGCATCGCTGCCGACCGTGCCGATGACCCGTACTCCGAGATACCTGGCCCACTGGCACAGAATCTGCCCGACGCCACCAGCCGCCGCGTGTACCAGAATTGTGTCGCCCTTCTTCACTCGATAGGTGCGTCGCAACAAAAACTGTGCGGTCATACCCTTCAACATCATTGCTGCCGCGGTCTTCTCGCTCACACCCGTGGGAATTTTCACCAGCCGCGCTGCGGGCCGGAGCAACACTTCGGAATAGGAACCTGTCGGGTCCACGTAGGCCACCCGGTCACCCGGCTTAAATCCCTTGACCTTCGGACCGACTGCCTCCACCACGCCTGCACCTTCCCGCCCGATCGTGGCTGGCAACGGCAGCGGGTACAGGCCGCTGCGGTAGTAGGTATCCACGAAGTTCACACCGACGGCCGTGTTGCGCACCCGCACCTCGCCCGGGCCTGGCTTGCCGACTTCGACCGCTTCCCAGCGCATAACTTCCGGGCCGCCGGTTTTATGGATGCGGATGGCGTATGGCATAGCTATTCCTTTCTCAAAGCAGGTTTGGCGCACACTGATCGCATCAATATACTACCTGACGTCCCACACGCGGCAGGTGTTCGAGGAGGAAGATTTCGGCGACGAGTTGACGTCGGAAATGCTGGAACGGGAAGCGCATCTGCGCGCCCAGGCCGAGCAGCTCGCCAATAAGCCTAAGCATTGAGCCCTAACCGCTCACAATGCAGGAGCAATATCATGCGGGTTCAAGCTGATCTGTTCTTCGACAGTCGCTGCGAAGAGGCGGTCAATTTTTATAGAAAGACACTCGATCCCAAGCGATGATCATCGCTCTGGCCTAAGCGTCCATCCTGCAACAGAATTCAAACACAACTGGAGAAGCATTTATGCAGCAAGATATCCAAACCGTTCCCGGCTCAAAAAAGATGCTCTGGTCGGGCCGCGTCATCGTCACCCTGGTCGTGCTGTTCTTCCTGTTTGACAGCCTCATGAAACTGATCAAGCCGGAATTGGTGGTCAAGGCTGCCGGTTGGCCCGAAAGCGTGGTTATCGGTCTCGGAGTCATACTTTTGATCAGCACCGCTCTTTATGCCATTCCGCGCAGCTCGGTGCTGGGCGCTATCTTGATCACTGGCTATCTAGGCGGTGCGGTTGCCACCAATCTATTCCTGAAGTCGCCGGTTCTGTTCAATTGTCTGGCCGTTGTGTATGGCATCCTGCTCTGGGGCGGACTGTTTCTGCGCGACGTGCAGTTGCGGGCGATTCTCCCCCTGCGACGTTAATCTTGAAGCAAGTACTGTTCGCGAAGATCTGAGAATTCATCGGAGTATGCATATGCAGAAAATCACGCCTTTCCTGTGGTTCGACAGCCAGGCCGAAGAAGCGGCGCAGTTCTATGTCTCCATTTTCAAGAATTCGAAAATAGGCACGCTGTCCCGCTACGGTGAAGAAGGCCACGAGATTCACAAGCAACCGGCGGGCCGAGTCATGGCGGTGGACTTCGAACTGGAAGGCCCAGGGGTTTACCGCGCTCAACGGCGGCCCATTGTTCAAATTCAATGAATTGGTTTCATTCCAGGTGCACTGCGAAACCCAGGAAGAAGTGGATTA
Organism: Gammaproteobacteria bacterium; assembly: GCA_050739415.1. Lineage (GTDB taxonomy): Bacteria > Pseudomonadota > Gammaproteobacteria > Natronospirales > REEB76 > REEB76. The sequence goes on from JBOIBD010000163.1 coordinate 5,010, forward strand.
TTACTGGAACGCGCTTTCCGCGGGCGGAGATCCCAAAGCTCAGCAATGCGGCTGGCTGAAGGATAAATACGACCTGTCCTGGCAGGTAGTCCCCACAGTGCTGCCGAAGTTGCTCTCCGACAAGGATAAGCAGAAATCAGAACGGGTCATGAAAGCACTGCTGCAGATGAAGAAACTCGACATCGCGGCCCTGACCAGCGCTTACGAACAGAGTTGAATAATAGGAACCATATCGATAGTTATCAAAGGCGGAGTAGAATCCTGTCGCCCACACACGGGCAAACAAAAACTGGGAGTCCATCATGATCTCACTCGCTCATCTCTGGCTTCCGATCCTGCTATCAGCTGTCGGCGTGTTCATCGCCAGCAGCATCGTGCATATCGCGCTGAAATTCTGGCATATGCCGGATTATCACGGCTTCACCAATGAGGATGAAGTGGGTACCGCCATCCGCAAAGGCAATCCCGTACCCGGCATGTACATGATGCCGTACGGCAAGATGGAG
>JBOIBD010000164.1:0-5453 GCA_050739415.1 Gammaproteobacteria bacterium
TCCCGCTCCACCTCCGTGAGAAAGGGATTCCAGATATCAAATATCAGTACCACACGGGTCTGATCGCTCTTATTCCAGGCTTCGTGCTCGAAGGTGTCGTCGAACACGATGCATTCGCCTTCCTTCCAGCCGCGGGTTTCATTGCCTACACGGATGCCACAATCGGGCGGGATAATCAGCGGCAGGTGCGTTACCAGGCGGGTGTTGATGACGCCAGTGTGGGGTGGAATATGCGCACCGGGTTTGAGTACGGAAAAGAATGTTTCCGGCGAATGCTCCGCCACACGGCTTAAGGGCAGATTGTCGAGTATGCCAGAAGTCACCGGACAGCGTTTGCAGTTTTCGTCAAAGCGCCGGCCATCGCGGTAAAAAAAGAACGCATTCCAATTGGGCGAATAATTGAGTGATTCCCAATATTTCGTACCCGCATGATTTCTTTCCATCTCGATAAAAGGGCGGAAGCCTTCATCACCACGCAAGACTTCAAGCAGCTCGGCACGGATTTCGTCGGTGTGGCTTTCGATTTCGGCAAGCCACGGGAATTGCGAACGCTCAAACCAGGCTTGCGCTGGAATATCCGGAAATGTCATGAAGGTACAACGTTGTAGGGGATGGCCTTTTTCCATCGGCTCCTTACCAAAATACATGCGCAGACAGCGGTCCACGCGCGTAAAGGCCGAGGTGCCATGTTCCGCACGTAGAGGGGCAAGCATTTCAGTCAGATGTTCTTCTCGCGCCTGCTGCACCATGGTGATGGCGTGATCAATTAATTGTCGCAGCCCGGTGGGCAGTGACTCGCGCTGCATCATTAATCCGACGTCTTCCGCCTGCGACAACGCCGCCAGATAACCATTGATGGCCTCGTTACGTCGGCCCAAATGTTCCAGCACCGCGGATTTTTGCAGCAGCGCCACTGGGTAAGTAGGCTTAATATTCAGCGCAGCGTCAAAAGCAATCAGCGCCTGATCCAGCGCGCCTTGGGCCCGATAGGCGAGACCAAGATTCTTGTGTAGCGCGGCATCATCGGGATGCGCAGACAGGGCGCGTTGGAAAAAGTCGAGACTCCGGGAAAACTGTCCGGCAGTGAGTGCCTGGGTACCGAAAAAGTTCAAGGCATTGGGATTTTCGGGATCCTGTTCCAGCAAACGCGCATAGATAAGCGCGGCCTGTTGCAACTGGCCAATTTGCACACACTTGTTCGCATCTTCTGCCAGGGAATCAGCATTGACAGGATTCGGAGTTTTCTGGCTGTTCAACGCGGCAGAACCGATCACATGGTGTGGGTAGGACGATCCGCCTGCAACGCCCCACCCAAGAGGCCTTCGATCGTGCGCTGCGTATTGCCGTTGTCCTGCTCGTTGAATTGCACTCCGATACCCATCGCGCGCGAACGATTTGTGCTGCGAGGCGTCACCCATATTACCTTGGCCGCCACCGGCAGGCGTTCTGGTGAATCCATGAGTTGCAATAAAATGAAAACATCATCGCCCAGTTGATAGGCTTTATTGGTGGGAATGAACAGGCCGCCATTCTTGACGAACGGCATGTACGCACTGTACAGCGCGCTCTTGTCCTTGATGGCGAGATTGAGTATGCCCTGCTGTCGGGGTTCATTCATCCGGATCATCCTCCACGTGCGGCGAGCGGTGCCGTCGCAAAATTTTGCAGTCCATCGGCCCACTCCATCAACAGGTTTTCCAGCAGCAACTGTCCATTCACTGGAGTCGTTGCCAACGCTACCGCTTCGTTCAGGCGGCTCAGATAGGCATGCAGACTCCGCAAGTTTAGGCCCTTGAGGGCGCTTTGCAACAGCATCAACGCATCGTCGTTAACGAGTTGTGGCTGTTCCCTGCCATCCAAAGTCGCCAGAACGATCAGATCCATTACCCAGGATTGCAGCAATCGCAACACCAGCGGCAGTGGTTCACGGCCCATGTCGACGGCGGCAGTCAATGGGTTCTTGCGGCGGGTTCGCAATTCCACCAGCGTTTGATAAAAACGCAATCTTTCGCGGATCAGTTCATTTTGCGCCAGCTGCATCGCCATCAACGGTCCGCCACCGGCGATTCCCAGTAGCGCTGGCCAGTCGTTGCGGGCTTCCATGCCTTTCAGCCACTGCGTTGTGGTATCCGCCGTCGGTGTGGCAATTCGCAAGAGCTGGCAACGACTACGCACCGTCGCGGGTAGCCGCGTCGGCCGGGCGGTGACCAGCAGCAACAAAGATTCCGCGGTCGGTTCTTCGAGTGTCTTGAGCAGGCTGTTGGCAGCGTTGGTATTCATGGCATCCGCGGGCGATAACACGGCGATTTTTCGGCCGCCGTGCTGGCTCGTGAGTGCAAGCATCCGAGCCAGTTCGCGGATCTGGTCTACCAGAATTCCAGACTTATCTTCAGGAATCGTGACATAGTGGTAATCCGGATGCGCACCGGCGCGAAATTGATGACAGGATGAGCACTGGCCGCAAGCGCACCCACTTTCGGGATGCCGGCACAAGACCAGCGCGGCAAATGCCTGCGCGAACAATTCCTTGCCGGTGCCAACCGGGCCGGTAATCATCAGGGCATGGGGCAGTTTGCCACTCGCCAACCACGCGCCAGTGCGCTGCCAGATCTCTTCCTGCCAAGGCAGCGGGACTGATTGAAAGTCCAGCAAGCCGCTCATAGCCACCGCGTGAGTTGAACTTTCAGGGTCGCGGCGATGCGTTGCTCTACCTCATACAGATTACCATCGGCTTTAATCACCTTAATGCGGCGCGGTTCACCCCGCACACGTTTCAGATACGCACGGCGTACGCGATCGAAGAATGCTTGTTGTTCCAGTTCAAAGCGATCGCGCTCACCGCGCGCTTTGATGCGCTGCAAACCAATCTGAACCGGCGCATCCAGCAGCAGGGTCAGGTCGGGTTTAAGTTTTTTGAGCACCATGCGTTCAAGTTCGGCTATCTGTTGTGCGGGTAGTTTCCGCCCGCCGCCCTGATAGGCATAGCTCGCATCCGTAAACCGGTCGCATAGCACCCAGCGGCCTTTGGCGAGCGCCGGGCGAATGACCTTTTCGACATGATCGGCACGTGCGGCGAACATAAGCAGTAATTCGCTCATCGCGGGCAGACTCACGTTGGCAGCATCTAGCAGCAGCGTGCGAATATGTTCTGCGAGCGGTGTACCGCCCGGTTCTCGGGTTTGCAAAACCTTTATGCCGCGACTTTCCAGCCAGGCGCGAATAAATTCGATGTGCGTGGATTTACCCACTCCTTCGATGCCTTCCACAGTGATGAAGCGCGATTTAACCATGATCTACTGCGGCTTGCGCTGCTTGATTTGATACTTCTGCACAGCCGCGTTCTGTTCCGCGAGCGTGGCGGAAAACTGATGAGTGCCATCGCCGCGAGCCACGAAATACAGCGCATCGCCGGGTGTCGGGTGCAAGGCTGCGATGATGGACGCCAGGCTCGGCATGCAGATGGGCGTCGGCGGCAGGCCACTACGCGTGTAGGTGTTGTACGGTGTATCGGTACGCAGATCCTTGTAGGTTATCTTGCCAGTGTAACTGCTGCCAAGGCCATAAATCACGGTGGGATCTGATTGCAAGTGCATGCCCTTTTCTAGCCGGCGCACAAATACACCGGCAATCTCGCCACGTTCCTGCGGTTGCGCAGTTTCCTTTTCGATGACAGACGCCATAATCAGCGCGTCGTACGGGGTTTTGTAAGGCAAATTCGGTGCACGTGTTTGCCATGTGGCTTGCAGATGGCTTTGCATGACACGATACGCACGCTCTAGGAAATTCGTGTCGCTGGTGCCTTTCGGGAATTGATAAGTATCGGGATAAAACATGCCTTCGGGAAACTGGCCGGAATGACCAAGCCTGGTCATGATCGACTCGTCATCTTGCGTGCTGAACGTGTGTTTCAAAGCAGGATCGTTTTCCACCGCTTGCAAAACCTGTTTGAAGGTCCAGCCTTCCACCAAGGTCAGCGAGTGCAGCACCACCTTGCCGCTCTTGAGTAAATCCAGCAGACCGGCGACGCTAGTGCCAGGTTCCACCAGGTATTCACCGGCACGGATGGTGTTCGCGTCGCTGCGCAAACGTGCCAGCCACACCAGGTCCAGCGGCTGGGGCAGCGCACCCTGAGCGTGTAGTTCTGCAGCCACTTCGCGTAAGGGCGCGCCCGGTGTCACCTCTATATCCACGGCGTGAACACCTCCCACTACCGGGATGAAATACCAGCGCCATGCCGCAATCCCCGCTATCACGGCAGCGATTACGATCAGCAGCAGGATTCCCTTACGGAGTTTGGCCACGTTGGTTCAGCCTCAGCCTGGTGTCTCGATCCGAGTGGCAGGTCACTGGCAGAGTGTGCTTGCCGGTAGTGCGATCAATTCAAGCGGCGAAATACCAGAGTACCGTTGGTGCCACCGAAACCAAAGGAATTGGAGAGCACGGAGTCAATCTTCATTTTACGCGCAGTGTGCGGCACGTAATCCAGATCACAACCTTCATCCGGGTTGTCTAGGTTGATTGTAGCTGGCGCCACCTGATCGCGGATGGCGAGAATACTGAAGATAGCTTCAACACCGCCGGCCGCGCCGAGCAGATGACCAGTCATGGACTTGGTGGAACTGACTGCGAGCGTCTTTGCGCAATCGCCGAAAGCGCGTTTAATGGCAACCGTTTCACCTTTGTCGCCGACTTGAGTTGAGGTGCCATGGGCGTTGATGTACTGCACCTGTCCCGCATTCAGCCCGGCGTCATGCAGGGAGTTGGCCATGCACAATCGTGCACCCTCGCCGTCTTCAGGCGGTGAGGTCATGTGATAGGCATCACCACTCATGCCGAACCCAATCAATTCCGCATAAATCTTTGCACCCCGTTTTTTGGCATGCTCATACTCTTCAAGCACGATAACACCGGCGCCCTCTCCCAACACGAAACCATCCCGATCCCTGTCCCATGGGCGGCTGGCTTTCTCTGGCGCATCGTTGCGTGTCGAAAGTGCACGTGCCGCGCAGAACCCGCCTACGCCCAACGGCGTCACGGTCATCTCGGCACCACCGGCGATCATCACATCCGCATCGCCATATTGGATACAGCGCATGGCAATGCCGATATTGTGGTTGGCGGTGGTACAGGCCGTCACTACGGCGAGATTCGGGCCCTTGAAGCGGTAGATAATGGACAAATGCCCAGCGATCATGTTGATGATGCTCGAGGGCACGAAGAAAGGCGATACGCGTTTGGGGCTCTTGTTCTCGATGATCGAGACATGGGCCTTTTCGATATTCGTGAGGCCGCCGATGCCGGCGCCGATGGCGGCACCGATTCGCGGTGCATTGGCTTCTGTAACCTCGAGGCCGGAATCCTTGATGGCTTGGATGGATGCCGCCACGCCGTAATGCACGAACGGATCCATCTTCTTGATGTCCTTGGGTTCGATGTATTGCGCGGGATCGAAA
>JBOIBD010000165.1:0-5429 GCA_050739415.1 Gammaproteobacteria bacterium
CGCAATTGTTGAAAGACCTGCTAGCCGACATGGCCGAACACGGCACGAGCCGGCGTCTCAATGCGGCAATGGAACACGTGCTAGCAACACGCGCTTGCCACACTTCGTTGCGTGCCCACCGGGAGCTGAACCTCATGGAAATGAATGCCCTGTTGCGTGAGATGGAACGCACACCGCGCGCGGATCAGTGTAACCACGGGCGCCCGACCTGGACGCGTCTAAGCATGCAGGAACTCGACAAACTGTTTTTGCGCGGGCAATGAAAACTTTGCCGCTGGCAATTCTCCTTATGGGGCCCACGGCTTCGGGAAAAACCGCGTTGGCTGTGGAATTGGTCAGGCGTTTCTCCTGCGACATTATCAGCGTGGATTCGGCGATGATTTATCGCAGTATGGACATCGGTACCGCGAAGCCCGATGCAACGACGTTGCGTATTGCACCGCACCGGCTCATTGATATCCTTGATCCGGTGGAAAGTTATTCCGCCGGCAGGTTTCGAGAAGATGCGCTTGCCCACATGGCGGAGATCACTGCTACCGGACGCATTCCATTGCTGGTCGGCGGCACCATGCTGTATTTCCGTGCGCTGCAACATGGATTGGCGGACTTGCCTGTAGCCGATGCGCATCTGCGTGCCGAGTTGGATGCCCGCGCTGCAAAACAAGGCTGGGAGGCCTTGCATACGGAATTGGCACGGGTGGATCCAGCCGCTGCGGCGCGCATCCATGTGAATGATCCGCAACGCATCCAGCGGGCGCTAGAGGTTTTTTATCTCACCGGCCGATCCCTTTCGGAACTGCATGCGGCCGAAGCGGTCCAACCAGCGTTGTACCGATTCATCAAATTAGCTGTGGCGCCTACCAGCCGTGCGCTTTTGCATGCGCGCATCGCCCGGCGTTTCCAGGACATGATGGCAGCGGGTTTTTTGCAGGAAGTAGCGCATCTGCGCGGCCGGGGCGATCTTACCCGCAACCATTCTTCCATGCGGTCGGTTGGCTATCGACAGCTTTGGGAACACTTGGAGGGTGATTGCGATCTGGATGTGGCGGTGCAACGCGGTATCGTTACCACGCGCCGCTTCGCCAAACGCCAGTTGACTTGGCTGCGTGCGGAAACGCAGGTGCATTGGTTTGTTAGTGATGCGCCGCGGCTGGCGCAGGACGTGCAGGCTTTGGTGCACGAGGTACGAGCAAGGTAGACCCATGAAGTGCTGTGATACAATATCGCTGTATTTAATACAAAAAACAGACCTTTGTGTGGTCTGAGACGTTAGACATAACTAAAACGAGGAGATGAGCCATGGCCAAAGGTCAGTCCCTGCAGGAACCCTTCCTGAATGCGCTCCGCCGGGACAAAGTTCCGGTCTCGATTTATCTGGTCAATGGCATCAAACTGCAAGGGCAGATCGACTCCTTCGATCAGTTCGTGATCCTGCTCAAGAACAGCGTAAGCCAGATGGTATACAAGCACGCAATTTCCACGGTGGTGCCGAGTCGGCATGTGAACATAGCATCCGACGCCGAAGCCGAGGAAACAGGCGGCGAGGGCGCCTGACACAGTATGCCGGGGCGATGCATTGTTTGAGCGCCCGAAGAGCGGTGAACGAGCCGTTCTGGTTCACCTCAACCTCGATCCCGCAACCGGTACCGAGCTACTCCAGGAATTCACCGAACTTGCCAAAGCTGCCGGCGCGGAAGTACTCGCCACGGTTATCGGCAACCGGCGTGTCCCAGAACCGCATTTCTTCATCGGTGAAGGCAAGGCCGAAGAAGTGCGCGCTAGCGTGCTGGAGACGCGCGCCGACCTGGTGCTGGTGAATCACGCGCTGTCGCCTAGCCAGGAACGCAATCTGGAAAAATTCCTCAGTTGCCGTGTATTGGATCGTACCGGTCTCATCCTCGACATTTTCGCGCAACGCGCGCGCAGTTTCGAAGGCAAGCTGCAGGTGGAACTTGCCCAGCACAAACATCTTGCGACGCGCCTGGTGCGCGGCTGGACGCACTTGGAACGGCAGCGCGGTGGCAGCATTGGCCTGCGAGGTCCCGGCGAAACCCAGTTGGAAACCGACCGGCGGTTGATTGGCAAACGCATCCAGCAACTGGTCAAGCGCCTGCAGCGGACGCGCGAACAGCGCGAACAAAATCGCCGCACACGCCTGCGCCGCGAAGTCCCGACAGTGTCGCTGGTGGGGTATACCAATGCTGGAAAATCTACCCTGTTCAATGCACTCACCGGTGCGGAGATGTTCACCGCGGATCAGTTGTTTGCGACGCTTGATACCACGCTACGGCGTCTGCATCTGGGATCTGGGCCGGAAGTGGTGCTGGCGGATACTGTGGGCTTCATCCGAGAATTGCCCCATGATCTGGTGGCGGCCTTTCGTTCTACGCTCCAGGAGACCGAAGAGGCCGCATTGCTGCTGCACGTGGTGGATGCCAGCGACCCGCAGCGAGACATATATATAGAGACCGTAAACCAGGTACTGGCGGAAATCGGCGCGCAAAACGTGCCGCAGCTCGAAGTATTCAATAAGATAGATGTCACGGGTCAGCTGCCCGCGGTGGAGAATGGACCTGACGGCAAGCCGCGACGCATCTGGGTATCGGCCCAAAGCGGCGCGGGTATCGAGGAACTCAATGCCGCCATCGCACAACGGCTGCGCAACGAGACTGTGCAAGGTTTGCTGCGGTTGGCGCCGGCCATGAGCCGCGCTCGCGCGGCTTTTTTCCGCTTGGGCGCGGTGCGCGGGGAGACACTGGAGCAAGACGGCAGCTATCTGTTGCAGGTGGAATTGCCACGCAGCGAATATCAACGTCTCTGCCAACGTGAAGGACTGAGTCCTTCGTTACTGACGGTTTAGCATTCAACCATTCGGGAGTTGTCTGTCATGGTGTGGAAAGAGCCGGGGAAAGAAAAGGATCCCTGGAACAGCACAGAACGTCCGCCGGATATGGAGCGGATAGTGAAGAATCTGAAGAAACGGCTCAGCTGGCTTTTCGGCAGCAAGCACGGCGGTCAGTTTCATTTCCATGCGGCCACTTTGTGGTGGCTGGTGCCGGTGATCATCGCAGCATGGCTACTCTCTGGTTTCTATAAAGTAGCGCCCGGCGAGCGCGGCGTGAATTTCGTGTTCGGGCGTTACATGAGTGTGACGCAACCGGGATTGCACTGGCATGCACCCTGGCCAGTTGGAAATGCAAACACCATCAGTGACGTGGAAGGACGCGACTACACACATAGTTACAATCGGTTGCTTACCGGCGATGGGAACATCGTAGTGGTAGATGTCGTGGTGCATTATCATGTGGCAGACGTACGTGATTACCTGTTCAATGCTGCAACAGCCGCGCCTGCACCGCAGAGTGCCGGTGCTGGCAGCAAGAACCTGTTGGGAATGCTGACGGATGCTGTGGTCCGTACTGCCGTTGCCCGGAGCACTCTGGCAACCATCACGGGCAGTGGTCAGGACGCCGTGGAAACGGATGCACGCCAAAGTTTGAATGTTGCATTAAAACCTTACGATACCGGTATCGCCGTGACACGTCTGCAATTCCAGCACGTGGGCGTGCCCGAAGCTGCTAGTAGCGCCGATGCTGATTTGCAGACTGCAGAGCAGGATGCAAGTCAGGCCGAAGCGGTCGCGCAGGCCTACGCTACCAAATTGTTGCCACAAGCCAAGAGCGAGGCGGATGCCAAACTCACGGAGGCTGATACCTATCACGCCATGCTGATCAGCCAGGCACAGGCCGATACCGCGCGCTTCGATGCGGTACTGGCAGCCTACCGCAAGGCGCCAGAGCTGACACGCGAAGAACTGTACGTGCAGACCATGGAAGATATTCTCGGCGGTGCCAATAAAGTGGTAGTGGATACCCGCAACGGCAACGTGACTGTCCAACTCGGCCAGCCATTTCAGCCAGCTGCCGCGAAGCAAGCTGCCGCGGCAACGCCATCCAAGACACCAACTTCCGCTTCGGAAAATACCTCCGCGCCTGCGGCAAGTACCAAAGGAGGTGTGTGATGCAACTGCACCGCTCCCTCATCAGCCTCATCATCGCCATTGTCGTGCTCATACTGGTCAGCCAAAGTGCCAGCCTGGTGTACCAGGGCCAGATGGGCGTGCGTCTGCGAGCCGGAAAAGTTGTTGCAACCGGACTCGAACCTGGCCTGCATTTCAAAGTGCCTTTCTTCGATCGAATTGCGGATTTGAATGATCACTGGATCACGCTCGACAGCGATATTCAGAACGGTGGCCGCGTGAAGCTGGTGAGTAGCGACGGCAAGACCCTGGAAGCGGGTTACGCCGCTGTGTGGCACATCAACAACGCCGCTGCTTTTTGCGGCGTCACCGGCTGCGATGAGAGCGCCGGCGCGCAGCGTATAAATGATGCGCTTATGCCGCTGCTGAAACAGGTATTTTCCACGCGCACTGCTGCCGAACTGCAGGCCGGCAATGACAGTGTGGTAGTGAAGGATTTGCCCACGAAACTCGATGTACAGCTGCATGATCTGGGCGTGACAGTTCAGGCGGTGCATCTGACAGAACTTACTTTGCCACAGGATCAACTGGATGGGGTGTACAAGCAGATGCGCGCTGCACAATCGGATCAGGCTGCACAGATTCGCGCACAGGGCGTGGCGTCTGCTGATGACATCAAAGCCAAAGCGAATAAGCAGAAGGCTGCCATTCTTGCCAGGGCTGAGATTCAGGCACAGAGTATCCATGGCCAGGCAGAAGCGGCAGCCGCGGCTATCTACGCGCATGCCTATAACGAGGATCCGGAATTTTTCCGCTTCTATAGAAGCCTCGAGGCCTACAAACGCACCATCAAGAATAGCAATAGCGTCATCGTGCTGGGTCCGGACAGTGGCTTCCTGAAATACTTCGATGGGTCGAAAATGCCGCCGTCAGGACGACACAAGTGATGCTCACTGTGAGCTGCTATCGGTTCGAGCGTCACCTGAGCCGCGATTTGTTGTTTTGTAGGAGCGGTGGTCTCCACCGCGATCCCATAAACATCGCGGCGAGTATCGCCGCTCCCACAAGCGTGGTTCCTTATGGTTCAAAATGACACGGTGGAAGGTGATTGAATATGTGGGTAGCACTTCTGACAGCAGTCGGTTTGATGCTGGTGATCGAAGGCATCATGCCGTTTCTCAGTCCGCGTAACTTCAAACACACGCTCGCCGCCGTTATCCAATCCAATGAGCGGGTACTGCGCATCGCAGGTCTGGTGAGTATGCTCGCGGGTGTGGCTTTGTTGTATCTGGCCCGCAATCTGTTCTGAGGATTTGGGGAACACCATGGGTAAAAACATTATCGTCATCGGCACCCAGTGGGGCGATGAAGGTAAAGGCAAGGTGGTGGACTGGCTCACGGACCGGGTGGCGGCGGTGGTGCGCTTCCAGGGCGGACACAATGCCAGTCA
>JBOIBD010000166.1:0-5352 GCA_050739415.1 Gammaproteobacteria bacterium
CCATGGTCGTGGTTCGAGCAAGATTCTGAAGATCCTGGATAAGCAGCATGATCTGCTTACCGATGTCCACTACACCACCTGTCCGGTTGGCAGACATGACTGGATGCTGAATGCACCTGACTTGGAACTGGATCAGTCCACCAATACCGGCGTAGGCCACAACGTTACGGTTGATTTCTTTGGTGTACCCATTTTCTGGACGCCTTATATCAACTTTCCGTTGAATGATGCGCGCAAATCTGGTTTTCTGGCGCCCTCATTCAGTTTTTCTGCTTTCTCTGGCATTGACCTTACGACCCCCTATTATCTGAACCTGGCGCCTGACTACGACGCTACGCTGATCCCACGCATTATCACCAAGCGCGGCTTCGATATGGGGGGCGAATTCCGTTATCTCACCGATGCCAGCAAAGGCCAGCTCGATTTGACTTACCTGCCCCATGATCAATTAGCTGACCAGGAGCGTGGACTGCTGAATTATTCTGATATTACCAAGCTAGGAGTCGGCTGGAATCTCAATACGACCTACAACTGGGTCTCGGATAATCTGTATTTTCAGGATCTAGGTGATAGCCTCGCGACAATCGCTACCACAACGCAAGAGCGTCATATCGCTGTCAACTATGGCTTACCCGACTCGAACTGGACCTTCACGACCCAGGTACAGGAATGGCAGATCGTAGATCCCACCATACCGCCGACTGACTATCCCTACAAACGCCTTCCACAGATATTACTTGGTTGGCAAAGCGATCCAAGCAGCAGCGGCCCGCAGTATGCTTTCAACAGTGAATTGGTGCAGTTCCAGCAGGATGAAGAAATTGGTGCGTTGCGTAGTGATCTTGAACCGAACGCCAGTTATACCTTTGGTAACTCGGGCATGTATTTCACGCCGACAACAGCACTGCGGCTGACTAACTGGGATCTCAACCAGGACGTCCCCATGGGAACCGAGACGCAGCTTTCGCGCGCAACTCCTATCATCAGTCTCGACAGCGGGCTATTTTTGCAGAAGAATGTGGGTGACAGTGGTAATTATGTTCAGACCCTGGAACCGCGCCTTTTTTATCTCTATGTGCCATACCGCGATCAATCACAGATTCCCATCTTTGATACGGTGCAGCCAGATTTCAGTTTTCTGCAATTATTCAGCGATAACCGCTTTGATGGTGCTGACCGTCAAGGTGATGCCAATCAGATAAGTTACGCGCTTACCAGCCGCCTGTTGGATACCAATGATGGCTCCCAGGTACTACAAGCAGATATCGGCCAGATCCGCTACTTTAGAGACCGTGATGTCCAATTACCGGGAGTGGCTCCACAGACCAATTTGTTCTCGGATGTGGTGGGTGACATCAGCCTGAACATCAATGATAAATGGTCAACCATCTACTCCCAGCAATGGGATCCAACTACGCGGCAGACGGATCTTGCGTCGGTCGGCCTCCAGTATCGACCGGCATTGCACCAGGTCATCAATATAGGCTACCGCTATAACCGTTCCCTGGATCTTAAACAAACCGACCTGTCCTTTGCCTGGCCTCTCAGTAACCATTGGAGCATGGTGGGGCGCTGGAACTATGACGTCCAGAACAAGGTCACACTGGAAAGCTTCGAAGGGTTCGAATACGACAGTTGCTGCTGGAGCTTCCAGATTGTTCACCGTAGATATATCACCCAGTTAAATACTCAGGACGCTACTCAGACGGGCCAAGCCAATTCCATGTTCTTCCTCCAGTTACAGCTCAAAGGCCTCACCACTATTGGCCGGCACCTCGAGGATTTCCTGCAAAATGGTATCCTAGGCTATTCCGACACCAACTATTCACAGTAAACAAGGTTCCCGTTGATGCTGAAATCCGCCCCCTATCTGCTCGCGGCGTTTGCCGCAGTCCTGTTGTTCTGCCAAGGCTGCGCCTCCACCCCCAAGCCGAATCCCAATGTCAGCGCCACCGCGGTCATGAACCCGGCTCCAGCAGCTGCGAGCATTACTGCCGCGGCTATCGCCAAGGCGTCGTCCACAGGTGTACTACTGGACCGCGTGGTCGCAGTGGTCAACGATCAAGTGATCTTGAAGAGCGAGCTGGACCAGCGGGTCGCCGCCATCTCCAAGCAAATCCAGGCCCAAGGCACGGCGCTGCCGCCCGAAAACGTACTGCGCAAGCAGGTACTGGACCAGATGGTCATGACCAAACTGGAACTCCAGATGGCGTCCAGCAAGAACATCAACATCAGCGATGACACCCTCAATCAAACCATCAGTCGCATTGCAGAACAAAACGGCACGACTCTGAGCCAGTTGCCCGCAAAGCTACAGCAGCAAGGCATCAATTATACCGACTTCCGCCAGGAGCTTCGCAATCAGCTCATCATCCACAACCTAGAACAACAACTGGTAAGCGAGCGAATGCACATCACGCCGCGCGAAGTGCAGGCGCAGATTGCGGCGGACGCCGCAAACGGAGACGCCAACACCCAGTATCATCTTTCGCAAATCCTGATCGCGATTCCGGCGAATCCGAGTCCTGAACAGGTGGCGCAAAGCCACAAGCAGGCTCAGGATATTGATGAGAAGCTCAAAAAGGGCGCGGACTTCGCCGCTATGGCAGTGCAATATTCACAGGGTCAACAGGCCCTCAAGGGCGGTGACCTTGGCTGGCGCAAGGGCTCGGAACTGCCTACCATCTTTGCAGACGCCGTCAAACAGATGAAACCCGGCGATATCACCGAACCTTTATCGAGTCCAAGCGGTTTCCATATCGTCAAACTGGATGATGTGAAGCGCGCGGATAACAAGATGGAAGTCACCCAAACCCATGCGCGTCATATCCTGTTGGAGACGAGCGCAATTATGACGGACGTTGAAGCTCAGGCAAAACTGCAAGAGTTGCGCAAGGAAATCCTGGCCGGTGCGGATTTCGCCAAGTTGGCGGAAAAATATTCCCAGGATCCCGGCTCCGCCGCCAAGGGCGGTGATCTCGGCTGGCTTGACCCGGGTGCGACGATACCGGTATTTCAGGCACAGATGGACAAGTTACAACCTGGCGAGATTAGCGAACCGTTCAAGTCGCAGTATGGCTGGCACATCGTGCAAGTATTGGGTCGGCGGAAGGTCGACCAGACTCAAGAATATACCCAGAACAAAGCGTACCAGGCCATTTATTCGCGTAAGTCCGAAGAGATCATCCAGCAATGGCTGAGTCAACTCAAGGGCTCGGCGTTCATCGAATATCATCTGGATAGCTGAAACAGCAAGCGACCGACAGCTACATGTCCGCCCCATTGTCCCGCATCGCGCTCACTACCGGCGAGCCGACAGGTATCGGGCCGGATATCTGCATCCAACTTGCTCAAACAGCACACCCTGTAGACTTGGTCGCCATCGGCGATGCGGATGTACTCCACGCACGTGCACGCTTGTTGCATTTACCGCTGACACTCTCACCTTACAAACAGACCGAACACCTTGTGCAAAGTGCCGGCCAATTGCGTTTCTTATCCATAAAAACCCACGCGTCAGTACAAGCCGGCAAACTTGACTCCGCCAACGCGCGCTATGTGCTGGATACACTGGACCGCGCGGCGGACGGTTGCTTGGGGGGCGAATTCGACGCCATCGTGACCGCACCGGTGCACAAGGGCATCATCGCTGATGCCGGTATCCCCTTCACGGGTCACACGGAATATTTTGCAGCGCGCTGTCATGCGCCAATACCGGTAATGCTACTGTGTGCGGGAACTTTGCGCGTGGCACTGGCCACCACCCACCTGCCATTGGCTGAAGTACCACGCAACATCACCCAAGAAAAACTCACCCACACACTGCGCGTGCTGCAGGCTGATCTGGTGCGACACTTCGGTATCCCGCAGCCACACATCCTGGTGCTCGGATTGAATCCCCACGCCGGTGAGGGCGGCCACCTTGGGCGAGAGGAAATCGATATCATCGCGCCGGTGTGCGATAAATTGCGCGCTGAAGGCATGCGGCTTATCGGCCCGGTATCCGCCGATACAGCTTTCAGTAAACCCCGTCTCGACAACGTGGACGCGGTACTGGCCATGTACCACGATCAGGGTCTGCCGGTGCTTAAATACGCCGGCTTTGGTCAGGCTGTGAATGTGACCTTGGGATTGCCGATCATCCGAACCTCCGTGGATCACGGCACCGCTTTGGAACTCGCCGGCACCGGTCGCGCTGAGTCGGGAAGCCTGGAAGCCGCACTGGCTCTTGCAATGCAGCTAAGTCAGCACAAATGAACGTGCACCGTGCGCGTAAACGTTTTGGTCAACATTTCCTGCATGACCGCAATATCATTAACAAGATTCTGCTGGCTGTCGACCCAAAACCGGACGACTTCCTGGTAGAAATAGGTCCTGGTCTTGGCGCCATTACACTGCCATTGCTGACATGCTGTGGCACGCTCACGGCGGTAGAGCTTGATCGCGATCTGATCCCACGATTGCGGGAAAGTGCCGGAGATAAAGGCACGCTGCACATCATCCAAGCCGATGCCCTCAAAACTGATTTCTGCGCACTGGCTCCGCAGGGCCAGAAAATTCGCCTCATCGGCAATCTACCCTATAACATTTCCACACCGTTGCTGTTTCATCTGCTTGATCAGGCCGGCGCGATCCAGGACATGCATTTCATGCTGCAGAAAGAAGTGGTGCAGCGAATGGCGGCGAAACCCGGCGGCAGGGACTACGGACGGCTCACGGTCATGCTCGCCGCGCGCTGCACAGTAGCGCCTTTGTTCACAATTGGCTCCGGCGCCTTCAGCCCGCCACCCAAGGTGGAATCTGCTTTCGTGCGCTTGGTGCCACACGCCACGCCGCCCTTCCCGCTTACCGACCCGGCGCGCTTTGCCCAGTTCGTGGGCCAGGCGTTTAGCCACCGTCGCAAGACGCTGCGCAATGCCCTGCAGGGGCTCGCCGACGAGGGTGCCATACGCGCGGTGGGCTTGAATCCCACAGCCCGTCCCGAGACCCTCAGTGCCGCCGATTTTGCCCGGCTGGCGGGTTGATCCTGGGCTGGCAGTGATACCACCCTTGCGTATACTGGTCCCAGTTCCTATCTCAAGGATGCCCCATGAGTGCATACGCCCATGTCCTCATCGCTGTAGATCTGACCCAGGATAGCGACGCTGTGGCCCGCCGCGGACACGAGTTGGCCGGCCGGTACCAAGCCAAGATCAGCATCTTGCACGTGGTGGAATTCATTCCGATAGACCCGGCAGGCGAAGCACTATTGCCACCCCCTGTGGATGTGGAGGGGGAATTGGTGCAAGGCGCGCGACGGCGGCTGGATACACTGTGCGACAGTCTCGGGCTGAAATCCGCTACCCGCCGGGT
>JBOIBD010000167.1:0-5340 GCA_050739415.1 Gammaproteobacteria bacterium
GGGTTGGCTGGCGCGCTGCCGCACGTTTTATCGGGCCGCTGCCTTGCCGACAACTCCAGCGGTTGTAACCTCGATAAGTCTCATGATGTACACGGCGAAATGCTCGGCAATCTGTTGTTCGCTCATCACGAGCTATGATAATGCGGCAGGCACGGGGCGCGGTTTTCGCATTTGTCCGCGTCAGCAAGTGGGAAAATGAACGTTGGTTGTAACATAAGCTAAAACCGCTAGATTTTTCATGAGCGTCATCGGAATGTAGTATCATACCAACGGCGGCTCGATCGACTTGATGTAAGCAGTTTTCACAGGGATTAATCCTATCCATACATCTGTTTTCCTGATGAGTTTCTCAGGGAAGGGAGTACATTCGTACTGAAGAAAATTTTGATTCTGGGCGTGGCTTCGCTCGCGATGCTTGCCGGTACCGTCTATGCGGACACCGACATCACACAACTTGATGCTAACGTGGCCGCAACCAAAAAGGCCGCTGCGAAAGAAGGCTGGCAAGGTTCAGTGTCATTGGGCTATGTGGCAACCACCGGTAATACCAGCACCCGCAGCCTGAACGCTCAGGCGCTCGCTGGCTACATGGGTGGCCCTTGGCAAGATTTGCTGTCATTCCAAGCGATTGAAGCCAGCGCGGATGGGGAAACCACTGCGGAGAACTATGATCTCAACGGCCAGAGTAATTACAGTTTCACCGCCAATGATTATGTTTTCGGCTTGGCCGATTACCTACGGGATACATTCAGTGGTTACCAACATCGCACCTCCGAGATCGTGGGTTACGGACGACGCTTGCTGACCACGGATACTCAGCAGCTGAATGTGGAGTTCGGTGCCGGCGCGCGTCAGACCCGTTTTACCAACGATACCAGCGAAAGCGAGTTGGTCGAGATGCTGGCGGCCAACTATTTGTGGAAGTTCACGGAGAAGAGCAATTTTTCCGAGAACCTGAGCGTAACGCATGGCACGGATAACACTTTCACCCAGTCTGTCACCGCACTGACCACAAATCTGGCGGGTGATTTTGCCTTATCCGTTTCCTATACCGTCAAGCACAACAGTAGCGTGCTGCCCGGTCTCAAGAATACCGATACCATCACTGCCATGTCGCTGGTTTACACGTTCTGAGCGGCTGGCGAGGAGTAAAATAGCTGCGTTTTCTTCACGGAACTCCGCTTTCTTTATGTACTACCGTCGGCACATCTTTTTTTGCACCAACAAGCGTGATGACGGTTCTCCCTGTTGCCAGAACCACGATGCGGAGCGCATGCGTAGCCATGCAAAACAGAAGGTGAAAGCCTTGGGCATTGATGGACCGGGGGGCGTGCGCGTTAACAAGTCGGGATGCATGGATCGCTGTAGCGAAGGACCCATCGCGGTGGTTTATCCGGAAGGAGTTTGGTACAGCTATTCCGATTTGGACGACATCGACGAGATCGTCGATGAGCACTTGTTGAATGGGCGAATTGTGGAGCGTCTGAAGATATAGTAACTATTTGATTCTATTATGTATTTATGGGTTTTCTTTATATGCTTCCGGACCATGCGCAAACCCGATGCAGCCACCCAAGTGGTTGAAAAATAACGGGGTGTCGCGTAGCATTGCGCCCTTTTCAGCGCTCCCCGGAGTTCAGGTTCATGAAGACTTTTTCGGCCAAGGCGGAAACCGTTAAACGCGACTGGTATTTGGTGGATGCCAACGGCAAAACCTTGGGTCGATTGGCCACCGAACTCGCGCGCCGACTGCGTGGCAAGCACAAACCCGAATACACCCCGCATGTGGATACCGGTGATTATCTGGTGGTGATCAATGCCGAGAAAATCCGTGTCACCGGCCACAAGCTGGAAGACAAGATCTATCACCGTCACACCGGCTACATCGGCAACATGAAGCACACGAGCTTGGGCAAGCTGCTGGAAGAACATCCCGAACGCGCCATCGAGATCGCCGTCAAGGGCATGCTGCCCAAGAATCCCCTGGGCTACGCCATGTTCAAGAAACTCAAGGTGTATGCCGGCACGGAGCATAAGCATGCTGCCCAGCAACCTCTGAAACTCGATATCTGAAACCCTGCTTTTTTCACGAGAACTACCCAATGACAGTGAGCACCAATTACGGAACCGGCCGCCGCAAGACCTCCAAAGCGCGCGTGTTCCTGAAACCCGGCAAGGGCCGCATCCTCGTCAACGGTCGTCCGCTGGATGAATATTTCGGCCGCGTGACCTCGCGCATGATCGTGCGCCAGCCCCTGCAAGTGGTGAATCAATTGGACAGCCTCGATATCACTGTCACGGTAGCCGGCGGTGGTACCACCGGCCAGGCGGGCGCCATACGCCACGGCATCACCCGCGCTCTGATTGATTACGATGAAGTCCACCGTTCTCCGTTGCGCAAGGCCGGTTTCGTGACCCGTGATGCCCGCGCTGTGGAACGCAAGAAAGTCGGCCTGCACAAGGCCCGCCGCGCACCGCAATATTCGAAGCGTTAATTTCTTCGGGATACGACTCCCGGTCTATTGGGGGATCGTCTAGCGGTAGGGTTCGCCGCACTGCGGCGAACGCCGAGGCACGGATGCCGAGGCCGCGTGGGGCGGTAACGAGGCAGGAGCTGAGTGCCGCAACCTCAGATGCCAACCTAGGTTTCTTGCTCTTTTTCCTGATCTAAAATTCTCGTAAGTATTGGGGGATCGTCTAGCGGTAGGACTGCGGACTCTGACTCCGCCAACCTAGGTTCGAATCCTAGTCCCCCAGCCAAACTAACAATGGCCCGCTAACGCGGGCCTTTTCAGCATCTGTATTTCCGGGGGCTAGGATGAGAACCCTTGGGTTCGACAAAATCGTATGGAACGATTTTGAACAGGGGCGTTACACTGTTGGCCCGAAGGGTGGTGAGCAGGGATAGCTCACCATAATCCTAGTCCCCCAGCCAACTTAAAACGCCGCCTTGAAGGCCAGTTTGTTGTCTTCAGGTCGGTCGATTTATGCAGGCGTAGCATTAAACAGCATTTATTAGGGAAGCCGATACAGATATATGTGTCACCCGGCCACGCGGCCGACATAGCCTACAATTTTGGCGTTACTGAAACAGGTCCGACATGAAAACTAAGCTCGATGCCCGCTACCTAACTCATTTGTGGCGTAGCGTTTTAATACTACCGCTAATACTCATATCCGCGGGATGTAGCTTATTGTCCATGTCTAATTTAGGGGGCGACAGCCAACAGACGGAATACCTCAAGCCGGAGATCAATCCATTAGCCTGTAAACTGCTCAAGGCTTCCGCGTACGCCTACAACGTCAATAGCACCGGTGCCATCCAGCCGGATACCGGTCTTGCGACTCTGCTTGGGGAAACCGGTGATGCCTTCGGAGTAAGCAGCAGCGGCAACGGCCAGACTGACAGCGATCGGGATGCAGTGTTGATGTGGCGCTCGGACAATGAGGTAATCATCGCATTCCGCGGTACGTTGCCATACAAGACTGACGGTCAACAGGGCCCTGCTAATCAACAGTTAATAATCGAAGATTGGCTCAATAATGCGGATTTCACCCAGCAACCCGACCCGGAGCTGGGTTTGGTGCATCAAGGATTCATGGATTCGTTTGACAACCTGTGGCCTGGTATCGTGCAGCAGATTAAGGCGTGGCAGGCAGCTGGCAAATTGGGACCGCAGGTGAAGGTGTACGTCACCGGGCACAGCAAGGGCGGCGCACTCGCGATGCTGACAGCCTTGAAGCTATGGGCGGAAAACATGTTGCCCGTGACAGAGGTGGATACGTTCGCTGCACCCCGAGTCGGTGGGGAGGATTTTGCCGCTAAATACGCAGCTCAGAACATTGCAGATTATCGCTATGAAAACCAGGATGACTTGGTACCACTTATCCCGCTGGACAAACAGGAACTGCAGATTCTGCCGTTGATAGAGCAAGCACTCGGCCTAAAGGATAGCCAACCAGGCAATTATGTCTCGGTAGGGCAACTCAGATATATTAATGCCGATTTGACGATCATCGCACCGGCAGACGCTGCTGCTGAAGCACAACTTGAACAACCGCGTTTGACGGAATTTGGCGTGTTGCTATTGGGAAATTACCAGGATGTGGTTAACACCATCATTAATGCCCATTCCATCGGCGACATGAGCACGTCCGACACCAGCCGTTATTATCAGGCGGTCTGTGGGGTGCGTTCCGGTATGTAGGCGGGTTTCCTGGCGTCTATAGTATCTTTTCGACTCTATCCCCATAGCCCACCAGCAGCACGTCCGCCGGTCGGTGGGCGAAGATGCCCACGCAAACCACGCCTGTAATCTGGTTGATTTCGTCTTCCAGGGCGGGTGGATCCAGGATGGTCAATCCGTGGACATCGAGGATCACATTGCCGTTGTCCGTGACGAAATCCTGGCGCCAATCGGGCCGGCCGCCGAGCTTCACCAGTTCCCGCGCGACATAGCTACGCGCCATCGGGATGACTTCCACCGGTAACGGAAAGCTGCCCAATACGTCCGTCAGCTTGCTGTCGTCCACGATGCAGATAAAGCGCTTGCTGACTGCTGCCACGATCTTTTCGCGTGTAAGTGCGCCACCACCGCCTTTGATAAGTTGCAGGTGACAGTTGGTCTGGTCGGCGCCATCCACGTAGACCGGCAGTTCGCCGGCGGCGTTCAAGTCCAGTACCGGGATACCGAGTGCCTTGAGATGCCGGGTGGAAGCTTCGGAACTCGACACCGCGCCGTCCAGGCGGCCTTTGATATTTTTGAGAGCTTCAATGAAATGATTGACGGTGGAGCCGGTTCCGACGCCGATGATGCGGGCGTCATCCAACCAGTCGAGGGCTTCAAGGGCGGCTCGTTTCTTGTTGTCTTCCGCGCTCATGGTGGTGATTTTCCGCGTTATTTCAGCCAAAAAATAGGCCCGCCAAAGCGGGCCTATCTAAGCAAAGCCTTGCGGCCTTACATCGCCGCGTCAGCGGCTTTCCTGCGACGCCGACGACGTCCGCCTTTCTTCTTGCCAGCGGCCTTTTTCTTGCGACGGCCACCTTTCTTTTTGCCAGCGGCTTTCTTCTTCCGGCGTGCGGCCTTCTTTTTACGGCCACCTGCCTTCTTGCGACGACCGCCCTTACGGGCAGCCTTCTTCACTGCGGCCTTTTTCTTTTTCTTAGCCGCAACCTTGGTCTTCTTCGCTTTCGCTTTACGTTTCATAGTCAAAGATCCTCCCGGTTAGATCACACGCACTTGAGTATATACAAGAATTTGTAAATTTCCAGTTTTGCAAAGATTTTTTGCCAATTTGGACGCAAATTCGTCATTCGAAGACAAATTTCATCGTGTTGAG
>JBOIBD010000168.1:0-5324 GCA_050739415.1 Gammaproteobacteria bacterium
CGGTATGGTTGCACCGGTGGTGAGCCCGAGCCGTTTTGTTGCTGCGCCAGGTTGCTGCCGGGCGCAGCTACCGGTGGCATCTCCTCGATCATGAATGTTGGCTGCTGGGACACCCCGGAAATATTCAGACCGGGTACCGCCGTGGTGGCGGGCAAAGCGCTGCTCCAAGAACCCGCTACGGTCCAGGCGGAAGTCCATGGCGCCGTTGCCCCGCAACAGGTGGCAGGTAGATACAAACCATTCGCGTTGCCGGCGTAATCTGCATTGCTCCACAAGCCTTGCAGGATGCCGCTGTAGGCGGCGCTCAAACCTGCTTCGGCGGACTGGAATGCCAGATCGTGGTTGCGCGCATTGGCTGCCATGCGTTCTTCCAGCGAACTGCTCATGGCTGCGGCCAGCCCCAGGAGTGTAAGGACCAACAACAGTATCAGGGCCACGATCAGCACGAAACCTTCCTGCTGTGGTGCGTGGGAATTTAGTGTGCCGATACTTTGGTGCATGGCGATTCACCTTTTAAAAAATAACGTTCGTTACCTTGGAACCCGAATTCAATCGGTTGGCAGCGGCGCGTTCCGTACATAAATCGTCGCTGTGAACACACGGCGCAACCGTGTATCCGCCGGAACTGTTACATAGGTGTCGAGAACATTGAATGTCTGTGGAGCGGCAGGTTGAGGTACAGCCGCGAGATTGCTGCGCACCAGCAAGCCTATCTGCACGCTCAATACATTCGACCAATTGTTGGTGGCATCTACCTGGGACGCGTCCAGATACGCGTTCGGGGTGCTCAGGGAGCCACCGGTGGTGTCCACGCCGTATAGAATTTGCATGTTCTCCACATCCGGCACCAGTTCCGAAGGCGTGGGATTAATACCGCCGTTCGGGAGTACATCCACCCTGAACAGGGCCGGTGATTTATCTTGACCTAAGCCGATGTAATACAAGATGGCATCAGCGGTGAGCACTTGTGAGCCCATCTCGTAACCCACTGCGAAGGATGTGCTCGAATTGCCAGGACCTGGCGCACCACCACTGCCGACCGTGAGCGTGCCGGGTGTACTGTTGGATGTGGCACTCATCTGGAAGACCGTGCTGCGCAGGCAGTCGGTGATCACTGCCAATTGGTCTGGCACGAAGCCGGTACTGTCGGTTACCGGGATCACGCCACCCGCGGTCGGTGCGGTTACATACACGGGATTGCCCACAGCGGTGTAGAGCAACAGCGCGTCACTGCCAGGAATGGCGTTGACAGGGAGTGTGGCGTCTGCAACCGGAGCCCAGTTGCCGCCACCCATGGACGCCGTCGCAGGATTTTCCGAGGTGATCACATAGGGTGCGGCGGAGGTGGCGGTGGAGGGGTCGGTGTTGTTGTATTCGAACCCGTACACCGGCAGCAGAAAGCTGTAGAGCTGACCTGTCGGATTCAGAATGCTGTTGGTGCGGGCGGTCGTGGTGCAGCCCATGTAGCTGGTCATGCGGGTGTCGTCGCGGATGAATTGCAGGGCGAAACGTCCGTCTTCCTGTACCTGGGCGATGGCACTGTTGGTGCTATAACCACGCTTACCGGAGGCGAAGATGGCGATCACGCCTGACAGCAGAATCAGGCCCACCACCATCGCGATCATCAATTCGATCAGCGACAAACCGGTTTGGCGGCTGGCAACGCAAATCCGATCGGTGTAAGTGACGCGCATGTTCAAAATACCGATGTGACAGCCAAACTTGTGAGCGCGGGCGCGGCACTACCTTGCAGGCTTTTTTGTGCGCGGCTGTCATTCCACTGCACGGCAACCCTGATCAGGAAGACGCCACCGACGGTGGAGGTAATGATGCTGCCGTCCCCGCTGGGTAAGCCGTTGCTTGGCGAGATCAGCGCTTGCTTCCACTGTGCCAGATCGAATGCAGCCAAATCAGTCCCGCTGCAATTGGCGGCACCGCCGTTACAGATAGTGCTGGAGCCTGGCGCGGGTGTGCCGACGGCAATGTTGTAGTCGCCATTCTGGGAGGCGGTCTGATTCGCGCGCATACGGTCAATGATGTTGTAAGCCAGTGCCGTCGCTTGGGTGCGCATGTAGGCGCTGTCATCAGTTTTCAAGGTGGTCGTGATCATGCCGGCGATACCCAGCAGACCGACCGACAGGATTACCAGCGCGATCAGCACTTCCAGCAGGCTGAAACCGGTTTGATGTATGACGCGCTTTTGCAGTTTGCTCATGGTATTTATATCCATCATGGGGGGCAGACTAGTGGTGTGCTTCCATCAAGCTCATAACCAACGGTTGTGGCAGTTTCCGCACGGCCGGTAAAAGACAGCCCGATGGCGCGTGCATAAACCGCACCACGTGCATCACATAAAGTAAACGTCAGAGGATTGGCTGGTATGGGCGTGAGTGTGCCGTTGCCTAGAAAGGTAAAACTGTAAGTGCCATCACTACTGGTGAAAGTGTTGTTGCCGCTGATGGCCGGAAATACGCGAAGCACCGCATTGGTGACGCCTGGGGGCAGTGGTGTGTTGTAGTAGATGATCCAACCATCAGC
Organism: Gammaproteobacteria bacterium; assembly: GCA_050739415.1. Taxonomy (GTDB): domain Bacteria; phylum Pseudomonadota; class Gammaproteobacteria; order Natronospirales; family REEB76; genus REEB76. The sequence goes on from JBOIBD010000168.1 coordinate 2,539, forward strand.
CCAACTGGTTCCACTGCAGGCTATGGTGCTACCGGCACATACAGTCACGTCACTGCCGGTCTTGATGGCTTCGCTGCGCGCCATCGTCAGACCTGTCATCAGACCGTTAAGTTGGGAGATCTGCCGATTGTTCTTGATTGTGGTACTGAAATCGGGAACAGCAACGGTCGCCAGAATGGCGACGATGGCGACCAGCACCAACAATTCAATCAGCGTGAATCCGCGTTGCGTTTGCATGCATGCAATATAGGCAAGGTCTGGACAATTTGTGTCACAAACACGATGAACGCGCACGAATGTGCGACAGACGGAGGTAAAAGCTATGATTTGGAAGGAGATGTCCGTGGATTATTTCATGAAGAGCACCTTCTAATGGTTAGGATCCGTATCGCAGTTGAGCGATGTGATGCCATCTACGTCAAAACCGGCAGTGGTCGCGATTCGTACCAGACCACTTACATCAAGATCCAGTGCCCGAGCAGAAGCAGAGCCGCGCGAGTCACATAAGACGAAGGTGCTCATCGGTGTCGCCACACCTTCTTGATTGAAGGTGAAACGCTTTCCGCCGCTACTGGAGAAGCTGAAGCCGGGCGTGGCAGGGAATGCGCGTATCAGCGTGGGGGTACTTTCGCCTGGGGCGGTGTAGAACACCACCCAACCGCTGGCCCAGTCGTTGCTAGTGCAGGCGGTGCTGGTGCCGGCGCAGATGGTTACGCTGCCGCTACGTTTGATGGCCTGATTGCGTGCTAGCGACAATCCTGACTGCAGATTGTCGATCTGTGAAATGCCCTGAATATTGCGGATGGTGGCGCCGAATAGTGGTACTGCGACCATGGCGAGGAGGGCGAGAATCGCTACCAGGCCAAGCAGCTGTGTATGGCTGAATCCACGGTTCGAGCTTATGTTCATATGTATTATGTATACAATGTTATGTAACATAAGTACAGTTGATCCAGATAGGCGGTATTGATTTAACGATAAGTGGTAATGGCCCGGAAAGCCCCGTCTGGCAAGGGCTGGCGGCTAGATACAACCGATGTCAGGCCCATTTTGGGGGTAAAAATAAGGCTTGGGGACCGGCGATTACAGGCTGGCAGGTAGTCTGGTAATAAGCTAGAAAGTTAGGTGAATGTTATTTCAAAAAAAAGCCGGCTTGCGCCGGCTGAAGGTGGTGTTTATTCGCTTGGTCAAGCACCACTGGGCAGCCAAGTGACCTGGATGGCTTCCGGTGCTGTGCTTTCCGTAGCAGCCGATTGAGAGTCTGGTGAGTTGCTTGCCGCATCCGCCAACAACATCTGTACCGCCATACCGACATGCAGCACAGAAAAGGCGCCAATGCCGTTGAATTTAGCCTGCGGCGATATTGTGTACACTTGATTGTTCACAGTGATCGCATGGTGCAGGTAATCAATGCTTTGGACAGTACCGGTCACGACCTGCGCAGATGTGTATCCGCCCATGGCCGATACCGGCCGCGACACGGCCAGATTCAGGATCAGAACAATTGCCAGACCCATGAACAATGATGCACGGTTTCCAGACATGATACTCATTACTGCTCTCCTATCGTGTCCAAATTACTGAATTTGCCACCAGGAACGCTGGCCGGGCATGCCGCCACGTTCGCCCACGTTCATGATGGTGCCCGTGGACAGCGTGACGAGTTTCATCACCTGGATCGCACCCATGCTTGCCGAGAGGATGGCGGGCGCTGAGGCATAAACCTGGCCCAAACCGATTCCCACCGGATTAAGACCGCTCGCCAACTGGTCGTCTTTATTCAATACGCCATCGCCATTGATATCCAGTTGCGGCTGCGGGAAGCTACCGCCGTTTGCGTAGTTCACCGCCATCAGGAAGGCCGCGCCGCCTCCGACACAGGTGTCACCCGGCGACGGCACATAGGTGGTAAACACTGCCTCACCTGCGTACAGGCGCGGATTGGTGATTTGGCGTTCTCCAGTATCCGGCAGATTCATATACCAGCCGCGCTGGGTAGACCAATTAATAGCATTGTTGGTGATGGTGCGGGTTTCGAAGCTGGTCACTCCCCCACCCGCAGTCGCAGTGCCGGCAGCGACATCCGTGAGCACCTGCTGTTCCAACTGGCTCTGGGTCGCGGTACCGGTGCCGTTATCCCATACGCCGTAGAACGATTGCACCTGGTGCGTGGTTTGATCCGGCAGGCCGAGATACTGACCGGTGCCGAAGTACACAATCACGCCGGTCTGACCCGGGAAATTGGGTTGCAGCGATACCGCCGGTGTCACCGTGATAGCTTGTGGGACATCGCTTGGATCACGTGCCTGGTATAGCAGTGTCACCGTCCAGTTCGCCGGATTTTTGTCGGAGATGTTCACGCTCCACATGTTGCCCTGTAGATCGCCTGCGTACACCCGGTCATCTGGTTCGCCCACGGCACCACCGCTGTTGATTGCCGCCGGACTGGAAAGACCATTGGCTAGTGTGGTGTTGCACGCACCCGGAACTTTGGAGCACAGATTGATCTTGGCTACTTCCTGGCCGGTCTGGGGATTGACGGCATAAAGATAATCATTGCCATCGGAGTTGTTGTAGCCAGAGCCGAAGAACTCCAGGAAACCATTGGGATTCGCGTTGGTAACGCTGGTGACGTTGGTGAGCGCAAGCACCGGTTGGCTGTAGGTCAATCCCAGGGTGGAATCGGTGAATTCCCACAGCACACTCGAAGCCACCTGGCTTTCGCTGGAGAGGGACGAAGGACTCGTCACATCCAGGGCGTAGATACTGTCACCGCCGTCGTTTAG
>JBOIBD010000169.1:0-5317 GCA_050739415.1 Gammaproteobacteria bacterium
CTGTAGTAATGAAAGAAGTTTGCATACGCGCTTACCACGCGCTCCAGATAATCACGCTGCACGAATTGCTCATAACCGACGCCGCGACGCATGACACGCCGCATGAGCACGTCCACCGGCGCTTGCAGATACACCACCAAGTCCGGCACCGGCGCATCCAGCGCCAGGTGTTGATAGACCTGTTCATAGAGCGCGAATTCATCGTCATCCAAATTCAGCTGCGCAAATAAACGATCCTTCTCCAGCATGTAATCCGCCACTCGCGCGGGCGTGAAGATGTCACCTTGGCGCATTTGCTGCATTTGACGGGTGCGCTGGAACAGAAACGACAACTGGGTCGGCAGAGCGGCGTTCTTGGGATCGCGATAGAACCGCTCCAAAAACGGATTTTCTTCGGCACGTTCCAGCAGCAGTTCGGCGCCAAAGGTTTCGGCCAGCAACTGGGCGAGACTGGTCTTGCCCACGCCGATGGGCCCTTCCACTACCAGATAGCGGGATTTGTCTTCAGCCATCCGAAGATTCCTCAACTTTTTCGATTGCAGGAGTATGGCAACGGTCGCGCAAGGACTGTACCGGCCCATGGCCCGGGATTACCAGCGCCGGCGCCAGCTCCGCGAGAGGATACAGGACGAAGCTGCGCGTGTGCACGCCTGGATGTGGCAATGTCAATTCCGGCGTCTGCATACGGATATCACCATATAAGAGAACATCCAGGTCCAGACTGCGCGGCCCCCAGTGCCGTTCGCTTGCACGCCGGCGTCCATGGTGTTCTTCGAGCGCACGCAGGCCGCGCAACAAATCCAGTGGCCGCAATTGCGTTTCCAGCTCAACTACTGCATTGAGGTAATCTGGCTGATCCTGTGGGCCGAGCGGTTTACTCTTATATAAGTGTGATTGCGCCAGCACGCGCGTCTCAGGCAATTTCGCCAATGCGACGAAGGCGCGTTTGATCTGTGCAACGGGATCGTCGAGGTTGCTGCCCAAACCGATATAGACGCGAACGCCCGACACGTCAGACTGACCGGGAGGTCTCGTGGTGCCGCCGGCGTCGTGACCGACGCTGGCCTCCGATGGCGGTCGCACCCGGAGCCGCCGCCAGCATGGTGCGCTTTTCATCCTCCCCGGCCGCTTGTATCTGCGTCCACCATTGCGCGAGCTCCGGCTCCAGTTCACCGGCTTCGGCGCGCAGCATCAGGAAATCATAGGCGGCGCGAAAGCGCGGATGCGCAAGCAAACGCAAGGGCCGCTTACCCTCGCGCTGCATAAAGCGCGGCTGCATCTGGTAGATCTCGATCATGGGTGTGGCAAACCGGCGTGGCAACGCCACGCGGGCGACTTGTTCGGAGATGATTTCCCCTGCAGCGCGCCGCAAGGCTTCACCTGGATGCAGACCTTGGGCTTCCAATGCGGCTGCCTGCTGGCGCACCGGTTCCCACAAAAGTGCCGCGAACAAGAACGCGGGTGTGACCGGTTTGTCTTCGGATACGCGGGTGTCGGTGCTGGCCAGCGCCTTGGCGATGAAGATGCGCGAGAAACCCCGCCCTTCTGTATCAAGTGCAGCATCGGTGTTTGGGAACAGATGCGGAAACAGGCCGTGTTGTCGCAAGCTCGCGAAAGCTTGCGCGCCAAAGCCATACAAAAACAGCTTGAGTATCTCTTCGAACAATCGCGCCGATGGGATGTCTGCCAGCAACGGTGACAGCGACGTGATGGGTGCGGCGGTATCCGGGTGCATGCGGAAACCGAGCTTCGACACGAAGCGTACGGCGCGCAACATGCGTACCGGGTCCTCGCGGTAACGGGTTTCCGGATCACCTATGAGCCGCAGGGTGCCGGTGCGCAGATCATCGAGCCCGCCCACATAATCCTTGAGCGAGAAATCGCGGATATCGTAATACAAGGCATTGACGCTGAAATCACGCCGGAATGCATCCTGTTCCAGCGTACCGTACGTGTTGTCGCGCAGGATGCGGCCATTGCCATGATGGGCATCGCTGGTATCGTCGTCGTCGTGAGCGGCGGGTTGATTCGCGCGAAATGTAGCCACCTCGATGATCTCGTGGCCGAACTGCACGTGCGCGAGCCGAAAACGTCGGCCGATGATGCGGCAATTACGGAACAAGGTATGCACTTGTTCTGGCAGTGCATCGGTGGCTATGTCGAAATCCTTGGGTTCGCGGCCGAGCAACAGATCGCGCACGCCGCCGCCCACCAGGTACGACTCGTAACCGGCGCTTTTCAGCCGGTACAGCACCTTGAGGGCGTTTTCGGAAATATGGGACCGCGAGATGTTATGGTCGGCGCGCGGGATGATGACAGGTGAAATGACGAAGGATTCCTGTGTGCTCACGTGTAGTCCGGGGCTACCTGTTCTTTGATGTTGGGCTTGAGCGATGCCGGAGTGCACGTATAATACCACTCCCTTTGCACCCTCGCTCCCTTCGTCTAGAGGCCTAGGACGGAGCCCTCTCAAGGCTTAAACACCGGTTCGAATCCGGTAGGGAGCGCCATTGCATTGGATAATAATTGGCAACGAACCTTCCTTAGTGCCACTCCAACCTGGACATCGTGTGCATGCGCTGGGCTGGATCGGCATGCCACCAGCATGACGATGAAATGCGCCAGCCTCGCCCGTCAGGGAGCGCTATCTTGCAGAAATTGCCTCTGTCATGAGTGCACCGCAGTTATCGCAAACCGCGGGTGAGATGGCGGCCCCCGGATTATTCCGGCGGCTGGCATCGGGTTTCTATGATGCGATCATCATGATCGCCATCTGCATCCTGGCCACTTTTCTCATCATGCCCTTCACCCATGGCCGCGCGTTCGAATCTTTCTATGCCCAGCATGTGGGCATTAAGGTGTTGTATCAGTTGGGACTCCTGGCTCTCGGGTACGCCTTCTTCGGCGGGTTCTGGACCCATGGCGGTCAAACCATCGGCATGCGCACCTGGAATCTGTGGGTAGTGCGCTGGGACGGTGCACCACTGGATTGGTACCGCGCACTCATCCGCTACCTCAGCATGCTGATTCCCTGGATGTTGCTACTGCTAGGTAGCGAGTTCCTTCTCAACGCACGCAGCCAGCCGGGTGCCGGCGTGCTGCGTGGCGCAGCCATTGCGATTTTCGTGCTGGCGCTGGCCGCCTTCCTGTGGTCCGCTTTTGATCCGCGGCGGCTGGCCTGGCACGACCACCTTTCGGGCACGCGTCTGGTGCGGTTGCCCAAAGTCCGCAAAGCCAAACAGGACTGACACAGCGACCGGACTACAGCGGAAAGATGGAGAATCGCCATATCCACGCGTATCATTCCAGCGCCTGAATAACCACCCTGACCAAAGTGTGCTGCCTATGAGTCTCATCGCGCGCAAACGCTCAGAGCCGATATAAATTACCCACCGTGAGGAATCACCATGAACAAACGTAATCTAGCTCTTACCCTCGGCGTTGCCATATTGCTGGCCGCGCCTTTAAGCTTTGCTTCCGACAACGCTAACCAAGAAATTTCTACCGCTACAACACATGCGGGAATGGCAGCAAATGCTGCTGACGTCGCAACTGCCCACAAACATTTTCATCACGTGATCAACTGCCTGGTTGGTCCGAAAGGCAAGCTATTCGACGCTGAAGTCGGAAATCCCTGTGACGGCATGGGAAATGGGGCATTAAAAGATGTCAAGAAACATTCAGAAGAACACGCTGAACTGCTGGATGCATTGAAGCTCGCAGAACAGGCATTGCATGCCGATACATTGAAAGCCACACAGCAGTATGCCGCACGAATCAGCAAAGCACTGAAAGCTGTCAAGCCAAGCATGTAATTGATGGCTGCACGGTTTTGACAGGTATCAGCGGATGCGGCTAACCGCGATGCCACTAATGACGGCGAGCAGTACCGTTGGCAGCCACGCCGTCAGCACTGGATTCAAACCGAACACTACGCCACTCTGTGTGAAGATGCTGTTGAAAATGAAGAAGCCGATGCCGATCAACATGCCGGTCACGAGCCGCTGACCGGTCGTCGCGGAGCGCAACGGACCGAACACAAACGGCAGCGTGAGAATCAGCATCACCAGCAGTGACACCGGCACTGCCACACGCCCCCAGAAAGCGGCGATATAACGGTCGGCGTTCACGCCGTTACTTTGCAGATATCCGATGTATCGATACAGTCCGTGTGCGGACAGGCTGTCGCTGTCCACTACGAACAGGCTCAACAGCCCTGGACTCAGGAACGTGTGCCATTCGAGGCTGGGGAGATTCTGTACGCTGGCGCCCTCCGCGCTCAGCGTCGTTGCATGCAAATCCTTGAGCAGCCATGTGCCCTGATTGAACACGGCTGATTCTGCACGGGACATGCTGAGCAGATGGTGACTGCCGTCCACGCGGTATATATAGATACCCTGCGCGCCATTGCGATTATCCATCTGTTTCACATTCAGGAATGTTTCACCGTCCTTGGCCCAAATGCCGCCGTTTCCCAGCACATTTTCCTGGTTGTACAACAGTAGTGAACGCTGGTTGTCCGCATACCGCTGCGCCGGTGGCGCGATGAATTCACCCAGCACCACGCACAGCACCAGCAACACCACGCCGCCAGCCAATGCCGACAGGCCGAGGCGCGCCACCGACAAACCGGCAGTGCGCATCACCATGAGTTCGTTGTGCGCCGCCAAATCGCCCAGACCCAGCATGCCACCCAAGAGCGCTGCCACCACAAACATACTGTAGGCCTGCGAGGGAATGTACAGCAGTGTGTAGAGGGCCGCAGCCCCGAGGCCGTAATGGCCCTGCCCCACATGGTTGAATTCACCCACAAAGGTGATGATGCTGGCAAGCGCAGTGAGCACCAGTAGCACCAACAAGGTGTTGATGATCACCTGCACGGCGATATGGCGATCAATCACCCGCATGTGCACCACTCCGTTGTGAAAAGAACAATCCACGCCAGCCATATTGTTGATACAGCAGGACAAGCGTTACCAGCAACAGCAACACCGGTACCCACCAGATACCGACGCGGACTGGCACAACAGCTTTTTCCAACCATACGCGCGCGACTCCCACAAGATTGGAATAAATCACGTAGGCGAGGATGGCTACGAACAATTTCCCATACCGACCCTGGCGCGGTGTAGTGCGTGCCAGCGGTACAGCCAGAAATACCAGCAGCAGTGCGGACAGTGGCACCGACAAACGCCATTGAAATTCTGAAGCTGTAGCTGTATTCGCCTGCTTCAACAACTCACGCGTGGGCATGGCAGCATAACTTTCCAAACCCAATTCCGGTGCCGATGGTGAGATTTGAATGCCATTCTCGGCA
>JBOIBD010000170.1:0-5280 GCA_050739415.1 Gammaproteobacteria bacterium
TCATTTGAAGCGGCGAGTTTTGTTTGCAGTCGTACCCACATCTGTCCCATCGTCACTGCCACGAAGGCGCGGACCCGGCAATTTTAAAGACTGGCTCCTGGCGACCGCGGGAATGACGATTCAGCGGCGCGGTTTCGGCGGATAGGGTTTGCCATCTTTGTGGATGTAGCCGGCCGAACCGGCACGGATGGCAAGGTCAATGTCAGGGTAATCCACGCCATCGCCATTTGGATTGCGTGAACCAATCTCCAGAATAACCGCTTCTTTCTTGCTGCGATTCTGGAGATGATGACTGTCTGGATCGCCCGCTTTGAAACCGGCACAGTCACCGGTCCGCAGAATCGCTTCACCGTTGTTCGTGACTAACACGACTTCGCCTTCCAGCACATACACAAACTCGTCTTCAGTGGCGTGCCAGTGTCGTTGACTCGACCAGGCGTCGGCAGGCAAACGCAACAAATTGACACCAAACTGTGTCAGCCCTGCCGCATTGCCCAGCCGCCAGCGTTTGCGGCTGAGACAGGGTTGGTCGTAAGGTTCCGGGTAACCGGTGCCGTGCCGGGTCGGAGCAGATTCAATTACAAGTTTTCCCATTAATTTTCTCCTACGATTTCGATTTTGTTACGCATCGTGCATCCATGTCTTCCTGCCTGCTGATAGCGTTTCTGCTCTCGGGCGTCCCGCCCTGTGTAGCCAAGGTGCCGGTGTTATCAAATACTATGTATACGAGATCGGTTATCTCTTTATCCCTAAGGGCCGCGGGCACGGGAGGGTATTGGGCATCTCTCACCGCACGAACCGCCGCACGATCGAGAGGATTGGTACCGCTTGAAGTAATTATCTTGACGCTCACAACATTACCATTCAGATAATTGTATCTGATGCTGGTAACACCTTTAGTAACAGAATAGGGAAAATTGGCTGAGTATTTCAAGGCATCATAAATTGCTTGATGCATTCTTGCCTTAAAATATTCTAATTCATTACACGATGTTTCCAACGATTTAGTATGATCAGATTGCGGCTGCATTCCGGCTTTAGATTGTGCCAATGCAGATAATGGCATTACCATTCCAGCAAACACTACTATCAACAATAGTACTTTCATAATCATGTTCTTTTGTCTACCTCACTCCTGACAAATTCTACAGAAATTACCATTAATGTGTTGGATGCCATTAACCATGAATACAGATAATGTAGCATTGACGGCTGCAGTATATCCTTGGCTGGTAAATCATCCTTTCACTGTTAATAGATGACTTTATCAGGGATGCCAGCCAAACAGTGGCAGGTCAGGATTTGGAGCGAGAAAGTATCTTCCTGCGGGAGTGACGTGTGGCAGTCTTCCTTGTTTGCACCACTGCTGACTGCATCTCCGCGGATTCCAGCAGACTGTTTAACTCGCCATCCGTCGCATCTCGCCAGGCACCCCGTGGTAACTGGCGCGGCAGAACGATAGCGCCATAGCGGATGCGGATCAGGCGACTCACGGTCACACCCACAGCCTCCCACAGACGGCGCACTTCGCGGTTGCGGCCTTCGCGCAAAGTAACGTGATACCAATGATTCGCGCCTTCGCCGCCGGCCTCAGTAATCGCGTTGAATCTTGCCATACCATCGTCGAGCCGCACGCCAGCAAGGAGCGCACTCAGTTGAGCGTCAGTGATTTTTCCGAGCACACGTACCGCGTATTCACGTTCGATTTCCTGTGACGGGTGCATGAGGCGGTTGGCCAGTTCGCCATCAGTGGTGAACAACAGCAAACCCGAGGTATTGGTATCGAGACGGCCCACGGATATCCAGCGGCTGCGACGCAGACGCGGCAAAGACTCGAATACCGTTGGACGGCCTTCCGGGTCCTTGCGGGTGGTGAGTTCGCCTTCCGGTTTGTGATATAGGAGCACGCGCCGCTCAGCGGGTGTGGCATGAATCAGTGTCTTGAGCAGCCGCCCATCCAGGGCGATACGGTCAGCGGTTGTGATCTTGTCGCCGAGCTGCGCGGGGCGTCCATTAATTGTCAAACGTCCGGCCTTGATCCAGCCCTCAATCTCGCGACGCGAACCCAAGCCGACAGCCGCCAGGTGTTTCTGGATACGCTCCGGTGGGCCGATTGGTGTCTTGGTGTGTCCGGGTTTGATGGCTGCTCACCGTTCTGTCGCGTCTTGCGTGCGCAGAATGCCATCGTCCATATCCGCAGGAAAAGCATCATCGCCGACGAGCATGTTGCCACCATTGTCGTTTATCACCGGTCGTGGCAGATCCTCGCCTTCAAAGTCCAGTTCAACATTCAGGCTATCTATGTCCCGCAATGCGGCCAGTGTCGGTAATTCGTCCAGACTCTTCAGGCTGAAATAATCCAGGAATTCTTTCGTAGTGCCGAACATTTCTGGATGGCCCGGCACGTCGCGATGACCAACAATACGAATCCAGCCGCGTTCCAGCAAAGTACGCATAATGTGGGTATTGACGGTTACGCCACGCACGGATTCGATCTCGCCGCGGGTAATGGGCTGGCGGTACGCGATCAGCGACAAGGTCTCCAGCAGCGCGCGTGAATAGCGCGCCGGGCGCTCTTCCCACAGTCGCGATATCCATTGCGCCAGCTCCGGTTTTACCTGGATGCGGAAACCGCTGCCGACTTCCTTGAGAAGGATGCCGCGCGCTTCAAATTCAGCGTGTAGCGCATCCAATGCGTTGCGGACTTGCACACGATCAGGTCGCTCCTCGTCGCCGAACAGAGCCATGAGTTCATCAATATTGAGCGGACGCCCGGCCGCAAGCAACGCAGCTTCGATGATATTCTTGACCAACGGCAGTTGCACCGTCATTCGTCTTCTCCTTCAATCTTCACCAGTGACAGATCAACATGGGTAGCACCAGCGGCTTTTATGTGGATCGGGCCATATGTTTCCGCCTGCACCAGTTCAATCAGTGTCTGTTTCAAAAGTTCCAGTAATGCCATGAACGTCACCACCACGCCGCGCCGGCCTTCTTCAGGCGTGAACAAACTGCTGAATTCGCGAAATTCCCGGTCCTGGAGAGCGGCCAGCACCTCGGACATGCGCTGGCGTACCGAAAGCTGTTCGAGCTGCACATGATGATGGGCATACATGGCAGCGCGTTGCAGCACATCCTTGAAGGCGATCAGCAATTCCTTCATGGCAACTTCCGGTACAAGTTGCACTACCTTGTGATTGCCCATCTCGGCCACTGCGGTGAACACATCGCGACCCATGCGCGGCAGCGCATCCAAGTCCTCGGCGGCGGTCTTGTAGCGTTCGTATTCCTGTAAGCGCCGCACCAGTTCCGCGCGCGGGTCGTCTTCGTCACCCTCTTCCAGTGGCGGCCGCGGCAGTAGCATACGCGACTTGATCTCCGCCAGCATGGCGGCCATCACCAGATATTCGGCTGCCAGTTCCAACCGCATTTCTTTCATGAGCTCGATGTATTTCATGTATTGGCGCGTAATCTCCGCGATCGGTACATCCAGTATGTCCAGATTCTGGCGGCGGATCAGGTACAGCAATAAATCCAGCGGGCCTTCGAAGGCTTCGAGAAATACTTCCAGCGCATCCGGCGGGATGTACAAATCCCGCGGCAGACTGGTGACCGGCTCACCCTGCACGATGGCGAAAGGCATTTCCGCCTGCAGCGGCGCGCCGGGCTGTTCGTGTTCATTTGAGGGAAGTTGCGGTTGCATCTAATCCATCACCGGTATTTCAGGCCCATGGCCTGACGGACATCATCCATGGTGTCGCGGGCCACATCCCGAGCCGCTTCGCAACCCTGGTTGATAACACTGCGCACCCGCTCTGGGTTTGCCTCGATTTCGGCAGCTCGTTCACGGATGGGCTTGAGTTCCTGCAGCACCGCCTCGATCACCGGCTGCTTGCACTCGAGACAACCGATGCCGGCAGTGGTGCAACCTTTCCACACCCAATCGCGCGTGGCCTGATCGGAATACACTTTGTGGAATTCCCAAACCGGACATTTCTCCGGATTGCCGGGATCGCTGCGCCGCACGCGCGCGGGATCGGTTGGCATCGTGCGCAGTTTAGCTTCGATTTCTTTCGGGTCTTCCCGCAGGCTGATGGTATTACCGTAAGACTTCGACATCTTGCGGCCGTCCAGGCCCGGCATGCGCGCTGATTCCGTCAGCAGGGGTTGCGGTTCGGTCAAGACACTGCGGCCGCTGCCTTCGAGATTGCCCAACAGCCGGTCGCGGTCTCCCATCGTCAGATTATGATTTTCCGCCAGCAAGGCCCTGGCGGTTTGCAGCGCCTCTTCGTCGCCCTGCTCCTGGTAACGATTACGCATATCACGATAGAGCTTGCCGTTCTTCTTGCCCAGCCGTTTGATAGCGCTTTCAACCTTGCTTTCAAAATCCGGTTCACGGCCGAAGATGTGGTTGAAACGCCGCGCGATCTCGCGGGTGAGTTCCACGTGCGGCACCTGATCCTCACCGACCGGCACCCATCCGGCCTTATAGATGAGGATGTCCGAACTCATGAGTACTGGGTAACCCAAGAATCCATACGTGGAAAGATCCCGGTCTGTGATCTGTTCCAGTTGTTCCTTGTACGTGGGCACACGCTCCAACCAGCCAAGCGGTGTCACCATAGACAACAGCAGGTGCAGTTCCGCGTGCTCCAGGATGTGCGACTGGATGAAAATCTTCGCCTTACCCGGATCAACACCCACCGCCAGCCAGTCCACCAACATGTCCCATAAGGCCGACTCGATGTCGCGTGATTGTTCGTAATTGGTAGTGAGCGCGTGCCAATCAGCCACGAAGAAGAAACACTCATACTCGTGTTGCAGTTTGAGCCAGTTGTTGAGCACGCCGTGCAGATGTCCCAGGTGCATACGGCCTGTGGGCCGCATGCCGGATAACACGCGCTGGTTCTCAGAAATCACGGATTTCAATAAACGCTCCTCAAGATATCAAGCCACCGGGTAGCAGCAACTGTGACAACCACATGATCGGCGGTGTCAAAATCACATTGAATGCACCGACAAACAACAACAGGATGATGATATAGAAACCATATGGCTCGATCCGATCCACCAGGTTGGCGGCGTCACGCGGCAGCAGGCCAACCAATACCCGCCCGCCATCCAGCGGCGGCAGCGGAATCAGATTGAACACCAACAGCACGATATTGATGGACACGCCGGCAAACCCCATGTAAATCAGCAGGTCTATCCACGGAAAACTTGGATGCAGCAGGAACGCGAGCCGCATGATGATCGCCCAAACTATACCCATCGCAAGAT
>JBOIBD010000171.1:0-5255 GCA_050739415.1 Gammaproteobacteria bacterium
GGTGCTACGCTCGCGGGGCTACCGCGGGCTCCTCGCCTCGGGCTTCTCCCTTCCCTGGCTCGTCAAAAGCATTTCATTTTTTTCGAGATGACACTCATAACGCGTCTCTACCGCCGCATATAACAGGTAATGTTCCATATCCGGATTTTTCGGATCCACCCGGCACATGCGCGGTTTATCCTCGATGCTCTCATACCGGATATAGCCATTGGACTCAACACCCAGATATTTCCCATATGTATATAGATTGCCTGCTTATTCAGGTGGATATAGGATGAAATTGTTGCGATCTTCCACCACCACATAAAAATTGTCGTTGACGTCATAATGCAGCGGCGTGGTAATAGGATTAGCACAATCCGCCATCCATAAGTTGATGCTACGTAAAACCATATTCTTGAGATAGTCCGGAACGCTGAAGTCACCTATTAAAGGATGCGGCGTCTGCGGTTGAGAGTTGCGGCCAAGCGCGTATCAATGCGCGGCACAAAAAAAACACGGTGACCCGGATAACTGATAGTTTTTAGCCTAGCAAAAAAAGCGGCCTCGTTTCCGGGGCCGCTATCCACTCAATCACCTGTTATCATTGAGTACTTCCGGTTCGAGTAATCTGCGCATCAGAACTTCACTCGCAGACCAAGCTGGAAGAAGCGCCCGACCGCACCCTGCTGCGCATAGGTCGGGCTGTAGTTATTGCCGGCGTAGTCGAGTGGATCGAACGGCGGGCTTTTGTTAGTGGCATTCAGGACGCCTGCAGTCAATGCCCAGTTGTCATTGAAGTGATAAACGCCTGTCAGGTCAATGTAGTAAAACGCCTGTACACCGCAGTCTGGCGGTACTTGCGTCCCCTGATAACCCACGCTGGCACACACACCGGGCGGCAGGGTGTCGGGTATGGTCATGTTGTAATGACTGACCCAGTAAACTGTCGCAGTAAGACTTGCTGGTCCCATGGTGAAAGTGTTGGCCCAGTTCCAGCGGAACTTCGGCGTACCCGCACCCGAGGACAACTGATACGGTCCCTGTGTGCCCACCATCGAGATGCACGGCCCGCCCTCCTCCAGTGTTTCGCACCAAGTCAGTATCTTGGTGAAGTGGTAATCACTGGTCCAGTTGACCAAACCCAAGTTCTGGGTATAACGCAGCTCCACGTCAAAACCGGTGGTCCGCAGTTCATTCTCGTTGACATACTCCGCATTGAACTGTATGGGACGGAGCATCCCGGTGGGATGCAGCGGATCGGGCACATCCAAAATCACCGACCCCGGGGGTAACGGGGAACCGGCGAAATAGGCCGAAATCAAATTGGCCGGAGACGGCGGCGCAATCACGTTGGTCTTGAGGATGTTGTAATAATCCAGTGTGCTGCTGAACTCCGAAACCGGCTGAATCACCATGCCTAGCGTGTAATTGCGCGACCGCTCGGGCTTGATATCCGGATTGGCCTCGCTAAACGCACCGATCTGGTACGGTTGTGCGTAGGGATCCGGCGTGCAGGGTTGGGTCGGAGTACCCGGCGGAACACCCGCGGCACAATGCTCATTGACAAACGCCGCGGATACCGATGATGGCGTCAAGTTGCTAAAACCGAGTGAGGAGCTGGAGCCGTTTTCTGCAAAGGCCGGCGCACGAAAGCCGCGCGAGTAGGTGCCGCGAAACATCAACTGCTGAATCGGCGTCCATTTGATACCAAATTTCGGCGAGAACGCACTGCCGAAATCGCTGTAATGGTCTTCGCGAGCCGACAAATCCATTTCCAGGGACTGTAGCACCGGCGCATCCAGCTCGGAGTACAAGGCCGCCACATTACGATGCCCGATGGTCTGGGCATCGCCTAAACCCAGGTAGACCTGACCTGGATTCAAAGCGGGATCGTCCTGGGCCTCATAGCGCCACTGCGTGCCCACCGCCAAACCTAGCGGTCCACCCGGTAAGTCGGCGAGCGATCCGTTGATACCGAAATCAAACTCGTCCTCATCGGTGGTGGCGGTCACCGAATCGGGCGGTGCAAGCGCATTACGCAGCGACTGGGAATTGAGCGAGGGATTGACGAAATTGTAGGTACCGTCGGTCACGTCGCTCATCAACTGCGGGATATCCAAGAACCCATATTCAGTGTAGTTCAGAAAAGCGTGATTGAGGTTCAGAGCCACGTCATAGTTCCAGTTCTCATTGAGCGCCCCGTTCACGTCGGCATCCATGCGCATTACATGATTGACTGTGCTATCCGAGCCGAACAGCGGCTCATCGCCGAACTGATAACTGATTTTGGCATACTGGCAGCCAGGCGTGTTCACGCCAACTGCAGGACCCGGGGCGGTTACGCCCGCACAGTTCGTCGCAAACGGGTCATTCGGGTTGAGCGAGCCGTTTGGAAGCACTGGCGGCAGCACAATGTTGCTAGTATTAACCGGCGTCGGGTTCTGAATCGACGGATAAATCGGAGCGATATCAGGAACACTGCCGCCGACATCATTCACCGTGCGAAACTGGTTGTAACTTGCATTCAGGTAAGCCGTGGTCGTCGAATTGAGGTTGACGGTAATGCGGCCGTCAATCGAGTAACTGTCCATCTGCGGCGCGAGTTCTCCGTTAGCGGCGATCTCATTGTAGCTACAGCCGGTGCCGGTGCCGGGGCCGGTACCGGGATAGGTAACCGGTGTGGGACAGGCACGCAGGGGCTGGAACGTCGTACCGGGAATCACCGAGCCGTCCAGCAAGTCAGGGGTGCCGTCAGGATTGGTGCCGGTGACGATGGCGGGCGCCACGGCGCCGTAAATGGAGCTGCCATAGCCTTGGGAACCGGTGGAACTGCCAACACCGGAACCGCCGTGTGCGGGATTGCCGTTTATACAATAATCACCATTGCCCAGCGAGCTGGTGTCGCAGGCACTCAACGGGAAACCACGGTCACGGCTATAGATCGGCTGCTGCGTCTGATACTCCACACTCAGATAAGCGTTCCAGCCGTTAGTATCTAGATTGCCGGTGCCGGTAATGAAGGTGTAATCCTGCAGTGCCCCACCACCTTGCTGTGAGCCTCCGAGGGTGGCGGTGGCCCGCGAACCGGTCCACGAAGGATAGAGGATGATATTGATTACCCCGGCGATCGCGTCTGCGCCGTAAATGGAAGAAGCGCCGTCTTTTAGCACTTCAACGCGTTCGACCGCATTCAGCGGGATGGTGTTCAGGTCAGTAAACGACCGTATGCCATCATCTGCGAGCGGATAACTTGTAGTGCGACGGCCGTCAATCAACACCAAGGTCGAGTTCACCGTCAGCCCGCGTAATGCAATGCCTGAGGCACCGGTGCCAAAACCGGCGGTAAACGCCTGCGGAATGGTTCCACTATTGTCTGAAGATAAAGTGCGCAACACGTCCGAGATCGAGGTCAGGCCACTTGCCTGGATTTGCTTGGCAGTGATGACCGTGACCGGCGCCGCGGTCTCGATGCTGGTGCGCGGAATCGCCGAACCCGTTACCATGACGCGACCAAGCGCTGCGGTCACCGGCTGCGCAGCAGTAGACGCGCCAGGGGCATTCTGAGCGAATACCGACGGCGCCGCCAGTGCTACACCTACACCTGCCAACAGGGCATAACGCACGGCTTTGCTGATTAAATCGGATTTCATGATGCGTTCCTCATTCAAGGATTTAGGATGTGTTTAATTGGTTGCGCTATTAACGACACACTAATGAATCATTAAAATCAATTAGGATTTTGACTTGTTTGTTTTTCACAACATACCGAGCCTCTTTGGTTCGCAAGGCAAATCTAATGCCTGTCGCAAAAATGCATCGGTTCAATGCACGCGCTAATTGTGGCCTAAATTTGAAATAGTTCCAGTCGAAAACACCGGCAATCATCAGCGTTAAAAAGCAATTTCATGCCTTTGGCATACCGTTATCGTTATTCAAAATATCGATTCCACTGTTTCATGCATATTTCTCGTGGCAGTAACGGCGGTTTATTTGAGAGAATCCTAAGGGTCATTGTGCAAATCGTTATGGGAACTTGGATAGTTACCAATGCACTCACTCAAAAGAGATTCAAAAGGATGATTGAATCGCTAAAATATGTACGACTGGCACGATTCAATATGCAGATAGCAGTTTTAAGTCAGGGAATAGGCATAAACCTGCTGTGGCGACGTTCAAAATGCGTTGCGTAATAATGCAATACCTTATCCGATAACTGGATGGCTACCATCAGCTTTACAAATTCCAATATTTTGTAGAGACACATACTCGCAGTAATCATATTTCCTGAGCGATCAGCCAGGATAATACCTGAATAACATTAGTTGGCGCCCCGGGGCAGAGTTGAACCAGCAACCTCCCTTTAGGAGGGGGCACTCTATGCAACTGAGATACTGCTGCGAAGGGCCATTCATCTTAACGACAATCCAGAATTTGAGTGGATAAATCCCACCCTATAACCCCCTCTACGCCGGAATTGGTTATCTGTAACGTGCAAACTAACGGGTGCATGAAGCCTATGTATTCAAACTGCTTTCTAAAAATCTCCATCTCAGTAATATCTAGCGCATGATCACACATCGCTTCATGTCGTCTTTTTGCCATCATAATTCCCGATTCCACATCGTCTGCACGCTCCATGAACTGTACCAGTGTGGACTGATGGCGAATGTTCCAATGGTAAGCGACCATTTTTAATATGGCTACAAATATCTCCTTGTATGTCGCGCCCGGAACTGAGCGATCAACAGTCTGCACCGCCTCTAGATACCTTTCTCTGGCTTCGCGCGCGCATACCAATAGCCTCTCATTTATGCTGTGATTACTCTCCAGTTCATTAACGGCCTTCATCATCTCACGTGCTTTTTAAAGCAACTGCATTTTCTACATGACAAATTCAATGTCTTGCAGTTGCCGTTTTGTCTAATCATAGATTTTGCTTCCGCGCATATGCAGTATAAAGCGTGCGCGCGCTCGAGGTTTGAGTATGCGTGCCATCTCCGTTACGATTGCTGGTATATCGGTGTACTCCAGCGCGAGTTGCCCGGTCACCACATCAAAGTAGTTATCTGGAAACCCGGTAGATTCGGCAGGTGTTTTTGGATGAAAATAATTCCTTCAACTGATAGCCCAGTACCGCGAAGATAAGTAACAGGATCGATGTCGGACTGGTCGCTGGCGTGGATTTCTAACTGACGACCCAGTGATCTGGCAGTGTCATTCGCGATGATCGCAATTGCACCATTTCCGGTGCCGATATCCAGTACGCGTACGCC
>JBOIBD010000172.1:0-5216 GCA_050739415.1 Gammaproteobacteria bacterium
CTCAACGTGCACTCCTGACCATCGCTGCCAACCAGCCCCTGCTGCGTTCCTTCATTGCCCACTGCAACCTTTCTCTTCGTCTAAGTTAGGACATTATTTATGCTATTATCAGTAAATGTCGCCATTACTCGCGCACGAGCTGCATTGCATGTTGTTGGCGATTTACGTGCATGTCTCACCGCAGGGGGCGCTCTAGGTAAATTCGCTACCGCGTGCATCTCTGGTGAGCGCCCACAGCGTCCAGCGTACATGATTGAATCAGAGCAACGAATGGCCGAGTTACTGTCGGAGGCTGGCCTTTGGCATAAGTCGGCTCATAAACTAGGCAAGTACGACCTGGATTTTTTGGTGGTTTCACCACTTGGCACGCGATATGATCTTGAAGTGGATGGTCCGGAGCATCTCGACCATACATCTATCTGTGCTGACGCTGTGCGTGATTCTGCGATTACGGCAGCAGGGCTGAAAGTTCAAAGAGTCGATACTCTGCGATTGTTCCAGCGACCTGATGAAGTACGCACACTTTTACAGCGCCTCGTATGAACGCCTTGCAGAAAGAGAAATTATATAATATTAGGGTCAGAGCGAATATTCTGGCTAGTGTTATTCTACTCACAAGTCTGTTTCATTCGTGAAAACTTATTAGAGATGATGTTTGGTCCCAGGAGAGGGTTAGGCCGGTGCGTTTAGCGCGAGCGCCGCTCGCGTCCGGCCGCACGACCCAACTAGGAAGTTGGGTCCGGTAAGCGCACCAGGGATGGTTCAATGAATGGAATGCAATGAGCCGAGGCAGGTAATATCCAAAGAAAGTCAGAACCTCCACGGTGTTAACCGCTAGTACTTGAAACTAGTGCGTCTACAAAATTCGATCTAAGTTAAATTGCAATGAATAAGCAAACCGGAATTAAAGCCTTACTTCATAAAACGATTTCTGTTGCCGGAAGCTATCTGGCACTAGGTTCAGTGATGCTGGCGGCTGCCTGCTCAACAACAAACCCAGCCGGACCAAGCCAAATTCCCGTCGTGACCCAGAATGGCGCGGTCGTCAACTACACACTGCCGGGCAATCTGGCGCCCAAGCATAAAGTTGGTTGCGTCTCCCTCGGGAATGCCAGCGATACCTGGACACCGGCGGATGTTTTCCCGGCCATGAGAACCTGTATTGATCGTGGCAGCTACACGAACGCCGTAGAGCTTTTTACGCTGGCAAGCAGTTATGGACAATTTGATATGGCGCGTGTCATGGATCACTCGGCATGGAATGCGTTACAGGTACTGCAGATGCAATACATGAAAGATGTGACGCCAGCACAAAAATCTGGTTTCAATCAAGCCGCTCAAGCCATGTTGCAGAATCGTAGCGATATCTGCATGCAGCTTGAAAAGCTCGGACCACCTAATTATGTTCCTACATACATGCTCGAACACGGCATGGCGGCATTTACCGGAACATCAAAGAATGGCGGCTTGGTGGAAAATTTCAACGCCCAATCTGTATGGGCGCTAGTGTTGCACGATTATGCGCATTGCACATAGACCCGAAATCTTGTGTACGCAAATGTGGTCAGAACGAATATCGGCTCGTGTTAATCTTCACACTAAACCCATTCCACTCTCGCGAACCACAGAAAAGATATTTGGTGCCCAGGAGAGGGTGCGAACGGATGTATTTGTGCGAGCATCGCTCGCACCCGCTCGCACGCCCGGACAGGGATGTCCGGACCGGTAAGCGCACCAGGGATGGATCGGTGAATGAAACATGATGAACTGAAGGTTTGGTGCCCAGGAGAGGGTGAGGCCGGTGCATTTAGCGCGAGTACTGCTCACGTCCGGCTGAACGCCCGTCAGGATGACGGGCTGGACGACGTACCAGGAATGGTCCTATGAATGGAATGCAGTGAGCTGAGGAAGGTGGTGTCCAGGAAAAGTAAGAACCTCCACAGTGTTACCCGCTAGCACCTGAAGCTAGTGCGTCTACCAATTCCGCTATTTAGATATGATGGCAGGCTGAAGTTAGCCGATGCGGGAGGGTATTCACCAACCTCTCACATGCGCATCAGTACTAAGTTCCATATACGCCTGTTTTTGCTGTCCGTTGTAGGTAATCAATCCCAGGTTCCCGAGGTAATCTGCGAAGCACGGTGTTGAGACGCCATAATAGAGCAGGGCCTGTTGGACAAAGGCTGGGGAAAAATCCGTGAGTGCGAAAAATGAAATCAATTTGATTTGATCGGCGTGCGCGTCCCAGGCGCTGAATACCTGATCTATGAACTGTGATTGCAGGGCCTCGGAGCTGCCGCAATCGGTGCTTGATGGGTAGCCTGCTTCCAGCAGATAGATGCTGCGTCCGGGATAGAGGCCGGTGAGGGTGTTGAAATCGGTGCTCACCACCGTCGGCGGTTCCGGGCTGAAGTCACCGTTCAACGGGTAATAGGTGACTTGTACTACGTCGCTGTATTGGTTGAGTGCTTGCATGTTGGCTTTGGCATTACCCACGATGCCTGAAAACTCTCCCTTGACACCGACCTTGAGGCCGGGCCGCAAAGTGCGCGCATAGGCTGAAACCTGCTGGTAGAAATTCTGATAGTGCGACCATTCGCTGGGGTTGCTTATCAGGTAGCCATCCACTTCGTTGCCGATGGTCAATGAAGTGAGGGGTACGTCGGGTATCTGTGAGAATACCCATTTCAGCAGGTTCTCATAGCGCGTGATGACAATGGGATCATCAAACGCGAGCGACATCAGGTCGCTGGGCATACGCCGCTTGACCGTATCAATCGGATTTATTTCCAGTGAGATACTGGTGTTAACGCCGGGGTAGAATGATTCAGCGATGGCCAGGTTGTTGGGATTTGGATCGTAGGTATTGGGCGCAGTTTCCAGGTCGTCCCAAGTCAGCGCGAGGCTGGTGGCCTGCATACCGAGCGCCTGGCCCTGGGCAAAGGCGTTGTTGAAATTATTGTCAGCGCCAGGATTGATGGCCACGGACAGGATGCGATCGCCTTTCATCACCACAGTCGGAGGCGGTGGATTGGACGCGGTGGTGGAGCTGCTGGACGAAGAACCTCCGCAAGCAGATAGGCCGTATGCAAAAACAAGCACTGCCAGCAAAGGCAATGAGTGTCGATTAGCATTGAGTAAGCTTACTGGCTCCATAGCCATACCCTTGCACCCTGATAAAATGAGCGTAGCACAACGTAGGCAGGTTATTGGAAGGCAGAACAGTACAGCTTATTTTCAGCGTAGAAAGCCAAAAGCTCCACTACTGAACTGTTTGAAGGAAAATATTTGGTGCCCAGGAGAGGACTCGAACCTCCACGGTGTTACCCGCTAGCACCTGAAGCTAGTGCGTCTACCAATTCCGCCACCTGGGCAATGCAGGGTTAAAGAAGCCTGCCGCGAGAGGGCGGCACTTTACCCAGCCCTATAATCCATGTCAATGTCAGCATCCAGAATGAGCGCCCACAATGCCTAAACGTCCCCAGAACAAGCCCAATCATAAAAAAAAGCCACCCACCGATCCGTTCGCTGAGCGCGAAGCGCAGAAGTATGAACGGCCCATCGCAAGCCGTGAGGCGATCCTGCACTGGCTGGAAAAGACCGGCAAACCGCTGCGCTTCGAACAACTGGCCCGTGATCTGCACCTGCGTCAGACGGACGAAATCGAAGCCCTGAGCCGGCGGCTGGTAGCTATGTTGCGTGACGGCCAACTGGTGCAGAACCGCCGTGATGAATACTGCCTGGTAAAACTCCTGCCACTGGTGGCGGGTACAGTGATCGGGCATCGCGACGGTTTTGGTTTCCTGAAACCTGATGAAGGCAGTGATGACGTGTTTCTGTCGCCACGGCAGATGCGCACACTCATGCACGGCGACCGGGTTTTGGTGCGCGTGCAGGGCAAGGATGCACGCGGCCGCATGGAAGGCTCGCTGGTAGACGTGCTGGAGCGCAACACCCATGAAGTGGCCGGGCGCTACGTTGAAGAGCACGGCGTGAGTTTCGTGCAGCCGGATAATTCGCGCATCGCCCACACGGTGCTGGTGCCAGTTTCGGAACGCAATGGCGCGCGGCCTGGTCAGATGGTGGTGGTGGAGCTGACGCAGCAGCCGGACAAGCAAAGCGAGCCCATCGGCCGAGTGACGCGCATCCTGGGCGAGCGTCATGCGCCTGGCATGGAAGTGGAACTGGCGGTGCACGCACACGGTCTGCCGCACGAATGGCCGGCGGATGTCGAAGCAGAAATCCGTGCCTTGGGCGAACAGGTGCCGGAAAGCACCAAGCATGGACGCCTGGACTTGCGCGACACGCCGCTGGTCACGATTGACGGCGAAGACGCGCGGGATTTCGACGACGCAGTATATTGCGAACGCAAGGGCGCAGGGTTCCGGCTGGTAGTGGCCATCGCGGATGTTTCCCATTACGTGCACCCCGGCAGCGCGCTCGATCACGAAGCCCGCAACCGCGGCACCTCGGTGTATTTTCCGGATCGCGTCATTCCGATGCTGCCGGAAGTGTTGTCCAACGGCCTATGCTCCATCAATCCGGAGGTGGATCGGTTATGTATGGTGTGTGACATGCAGGTGAGCGCGGACGGCCATATCGGGCGCGCGCATTTTTACGAAGGCCTGATGCGCTCGGCGGCACGCTTCACCTATACAAAAGTAGCCAGCATTCTGGTGGACAAGGATCAGACACTGCGTAAGCAATATGCTTCATTGGTGCCGCATCTGGAAAACCTGTACGGCGTTTATCATGTGCTGGCCAAGGCACGGGCAAGACGCGGGGCGATTGATTTCGACAGCACCGAAACCCGCGTGATCTTCGGAGAGGATCGCAAGGTCACCGGCATCCAGCCGCTGGTGCGCAATGACGCGCACCGGTTGATAGAAGAGTGCATGATCGCTGCTAACGTGGAGGCGGCGCGGTTCCTGGAGAAGCACCAGATACCCGCGTTGTACCGCGTGCATGCAGCGCCGGATGCGGATGGCCTTACAGAATTGCGCGCTTTCCTCGGTACCCTGGGCCTTTCCCTGGGCGGCGGCATGAAGCCGGAGGCCGCGCATTACGCCAAGTTGCTGGACAAGGTGAAGCCGCGGCCCGACAAGACGCTTATACAAACAGTTTTGTTGCGTTCCATGTCACAAGCTGTCTATAGCCCCACTAATGTGGGCCATTTCGGTTTGGCGCTGAGTCACTATGCACATTTTACTTCACCC
>JBOIBD010000173.1:0-5209 GCA_050739415.1 Gammaproteobacteria bacterium
GGACCATGCCGCTCCGGGACTGGAAAGCGGCACTGAATCGATTTACCATCCAGTATGATGAACGCATGCCATCACACTAACCAGGATCAACCATCAACCCGTTTACACAAAATCTAGGACACCCTCAACATCTTATGTCTTTTCTTTCGATTTTTCTTGCTGCCACCATGACTGAACTGCTCACGCCTAGATTCTTCAGTATGTTCATGTATAAAATCTACATGTTTTTGCGAAGGAATTCTAAATGAGAAAACTGTATTGCCGTCAACGTTTGTGATAGCAACATCCCCCAACGTAATGATGTCCATACCAATAAGCACATCTGTCCCAATAAGTTCACCTTGGGTTACCTTGATATTCATGAAATTAACGCGATTTGGCAGACCTATATTGACTAGATATACCTCTGAATCTTTCGTTGAATTGACGGCATGCACTTTAGTCATGCCGATAGGCAGCAAATGACAGGTACTTACAACTCGCTGTGTAATAACAGAATTAGTTGCGCCAGTATCCCAGATCGCTTCAAACTGAAATTGCTGCGGTGATATGCCACCCTGCAGTGGGTTAAACGCTAGACAGACAGAACATGGTGTTTTGAGACTCGACAGCCTACCACCAGGATTTGCCCGGACTGTCAGGGCTTGATAATTTGGTGCCATCCTAGCTGAAAGTTACGCGAGAATGAAATGTTTGAGTGTATCCAGATTGCCCACGTTCAACCCTTTGTACCAAAAAAGTCCCTAATTGATGGCCACCCGTTTGGGCGGCGGCGATGGCTTGTATTTCATCGTCATAGGCGCCAATCACCTCTTGATCTTTGATGACAATCACTCTGTTAAGGTACTTCTTCACCAGTTCTTCCTGATGGGCTAAGTAGTAATCAAATTCTTTTTGGAGCTGGTTTGACATGTCATATTCTCAAAGTAGGAATAAATACTATCACTTCTACAAATATCAGAGAGTTAAATGGCGAGCTAAGGCATCAGATTTCCTTATTTTTCAGGTACATAACCTTCCGGTTTCCTTGCACCACCACCGAAGAAGAACTTTTCCATTTCTTCGGCCAAGAACTTGCGCGCCTTGGGATCAATGGCAGACAGGCGGTATTCGTTGATAAGTGTGGTCTGGTGCTGCAACCACTGCTGCCAGGCCTGTTTGGAAACATTTTCGAAGATGCGCTGGCCCAACTCGCCTGGATACGGTGCGCGTTCCAGCCCTTCGAGTTCTTCACCCAGCAAGACGCATTTGACGGTGCGTGTCATTCTGCTGTTCTCCCACTTTACTTTGCAATTGCCTAAGCAGCTTCCCGACAGGCGCGGCCAATCCGATGCGTGCTGGCTCATTGAGGTCGTACCAGATCCGGCCGGCATTATCTCCGATGGCAAATGCTTCGGAAACTTCTACCTGCACCGGCACGATGTCCAGATGGAAATGGCTGAAGCTGTGCCGCAGCACCGGCCAGGTATATCGTTTGCGTGCTCGCAGGTGCAACTGCTGCCGACACCAGACCGTTACGTCTTCCTCCACCGGCATTTCGGGCAAGCCCCACAAACCGCCCCAGATACCGGCAGGTGGGCGTTTCTCCAGAAACACTTTTCCGTGATGCGTGATGAGCAGCAAACGGATGCGGCGCAACGGCAGGATCTTACGCGGACGCGGTGTAGGTAATCTGGTCTCGAGGCCGAGCTTATGAGCACGACATTTTTGTATCATTGGGCATTCATGACAACGTGGTTTTGTGCGAGTGCACAGCGTCGCACCGAAATCCATGATGGCCTGTGTGTAGGTGGCTACGTTTTTGTGCGGTGTGTGCCGCTCCGCTAGTGTCCAAAGGTTTGCGGCAATCGTCTTGTCGCCGGGCCAACCTTTTACAGCGTGCAGCCGCGCAAGTACGCGTTTCACGTTGCCGTCGAGAATCGCATGAAATTGCCCATAGGCCAGCGCCAGAATCGCGCCGGCGGTGGAACGGCCGATGCCGGGCAAGGCCGCAACACTGTCAAAATCTGTAGGGAACACATCTCTGTACTGATCGCGGATGAGCTGGGCGGTTTTGTGAATATTACGTGCGCGTGCGTAATACCCAAGACCAGACCAAAAATGCAGGACATCGTCGAGTGGTGCATCAGCTAGCACACGCACGTTGGGAAAGCGGGCAATAAACCGGTTGTAATAAGGAATGACGGTCGCCACCCGCGTCTGCTGTAACATGATTTCCGATATCCAGACACGATACGGCGTGGGCGCATCTTGCCACGGTAGAGCCTTACGACCGTGAGCACGGTACCAGCGCAACAGCGACGGCGCCAGTTTGAACTTAGAGTGTTTTGGTTTGGGCTGACGGAGCATGTGTAACCTGGGCTTTCAACGGCGGCAGATTCGCGCGTTCGCGGGCGAGTTTCTCCACACCTTCCGCGGCGTGCTGACCCTGGGCCCGCATCTCGCCTTCCACGAAAATTGGTCCAATGAGCGGCGGAACCCAGAAACCTGGCGTGATCGTAATTTCCCAGTGCATACGCGTACCATCACCTTCGGGTTCGAGATGCCAGGACGAAGAACCTGCGGCCACATTGCTTTTCTGCGGAATAACTTGCGCGACGATATCCTGGGGCGTGAGTTCCACCACCCGTTGCGTTTCCTGAATGTTATGACAAAAAAATATCACGCAGGCGCGGCTTTCGATGAACACAATATACGTGTGTGGGTCAACCTGTTTCAGCACGTGGCTCTGGAGGATGGCGCCGCTGATGCGCGTAAGATGGTTGTAATCGGTCAGCACTTTGTAAACTTGGCGCATTGGTGCCGCCAAATGGACATCCGCACTTACTTGATACTGCCCACCGTCGTGGGAAACCCTCAGTGAATAAAAGCGAGCCGCCTGAGCGCTGCTGCCAAATCCCGAGAGAATCATCAGCATTATAAATGCGATTCGAACCTGACTCCCGCCACGGCGTTGACCATTGCGCACGACCGTGCGAGGCTACCGGCTGGCGGGTGGATTGGGCAGGATGTCATGAAGTTTGTTTTTGAGTTTTTGTCTGGCGTCTTCCTTTTTCTTGTTGATCTCGCTTTCCACCCGCGCATGCAGCGCATCGCCCAAGTCGGGCCGTACGCTCAGATTTGACAGAGTGCCACTGATGCGCAACGGAATGACCTTACCAACCAGGTCGCTCAAGTCTGAACGGGCGCCGAGTTTCGGGGTGTTGGTGACTTGCGCCTTGAGGCTGTAATCAAGTGTGAGTTCCGCCAGATCCAATTTTCCCGCACCGCTCAGGTTCAAAAACGGCAGATGCGCGCTGAAATCGTGGTTATCGAGCACACCGTGGCTGATGGTGCCACTACCGCGCATATCCGCGAATTCGGTACGTTTGGGCGCCGGCGGTGGCGCTGGCTGCTGCTTCACCAGCGCATAGGCGCGCTCGATGGCATCCCATATATTCACGCCTTCAATGGCGCCGTTCTTGAATGAGAAATCCATACGTCCACTGAGCGTGTGGCGGATCTCACCCACCGTAGGTCCGAGAGCGCGTGCGCTCACGTGTAAATCTGTGGTACCGCTCAGACGTTTCAGCTTGAACATATCCTGAATCAAAACACCGGCCTGCACGTTCTGCAGTGTCAAATTCTCCGTGACGATGGGTGTGTCGCTGCTGGCATCAATCTGCATACTGCCGGCGAGGCTGCCGCCGTAAAGCTGCGCGGAAACCGGATTCACACTCACCAGACCGTTATGGGCGCTGATCGTCACGTTCAGATCATTGCTATGCGTGTTGAGTAGTGTGAGTTGGCCAATATGCATCTCGCCATCCAGATTCAGACCACGCAAAGTGCGTACCGGGATGCTGACCTTGTCAATATCGGTTTGCTCACGCGGTTGGGTCGGCGTGGCAGCCTTCTGCGGCGGCAGGTACTGGTCCGCATCGAACTGATCGAGATTGAGATTGAATGCCAACGACCTGGCCTTGAGATCCTTAACGGTGACGGTGCCGGTAAGTGTGGTGTTATCCAGCTTGAAGTTAAGGTCTTGCACCGTGGCGGAATTGTTTGAGGCGATGAAATTCAGCGAACCCGAAGCCTGAGTAAGTGCCTTGGGGTCGCGAGTATCGGCAAGGCTGCCGTGACCCAGCGCCGTCAGCACTTCACGTGGAGAAAACGGTGCAAGTTTCAGGCTGCCGTTGTAATTCGGGTTATCGTGCAATCCTCGACCCTCCATGTCCACTTGCGCTTTGATACCGTAGGCTTTTGCAGATAAGCCGTTCACCGCGAGCGTACCCGCATCCATATTCAAAGCTGCCTGTTGCCACATCAGTTCCGCATCCATCTTCCCGCCAGGTACTGCATCGCCGTTGGCAGTGAGTTCCAGCTTGGCGTTGCTAGCGGCGTATATCTTCTGGACCAGATCTGCCATCACGGTACCCGTGAAGGCTGCATGGCCACTGAGCTGCGGATTGGTACCGGTGAAATCAAAACTGGTGCTCATACGCAAAGGTTTGGCGGAAGCGAAGGCACCCATGTCCACGCTGAAATTGCTGATGGTGTACTGCTGGTGCTTTTGCGCATCGCTCCAGCGCAAACCACTGTTGCTAACACTGAATCCCAGCATTTGCAGATTCGTGAGACCACTGCCATGGGTGCCGCCTGAGGACTTGGCCGCGGACGCGGGGCTGCGCAGATGATCGAGGATATCGTGCCAATTGTTCTGGCCGCTTGCGTCGCGCTCCAGATCCAGATTCAGGCCGTCGAGTTTGACGGTGCCCACTTCGATCTTGCCGCGCAGCAGTGGCCAGAAACGCACATGCACATCGGTCTCATTGAGATTCGCGAAAGGCGTGTTGCCAAATCCAGGCGCGTTACTCAGCGACATGGGTCCGATCTGCGCACCCAGCCAGGGAAAAACGGATAATTTAATATTGCCTGAAATGCTGAGTTCACGCCCGGTCTTGTCCTTCACCGCTTTGGCGATCTGCGGTTTGAAATCGTTGGGGTTGATGACGAGCGGCAGCACAATCACCAGAATGATGATCAGTACGATGATGACCGCGATGACAATACCGGCGATCTTGAACGCCTTGTGAACAGATTTCACCGGCTTCGCCGGAGCTGAAGGTTTGGTGGCAGGACTTGGTTTGGTCGGCATGAGAGCACCTTGTTGATCGAGTAATTATCAGCAATGTCAGAATCTGGAGCGGGTGATGGGTGAGACCGGTGC
>JBOIBD010000174.1:0-5124 GCA_050739415.1 Gammaproteobacteria bacterium
TAAGGCTCTAAGTGGTACCGCCGCCCCGACCAACAGCAGTGTGGCCGTCACTTCGGCGCTGCCATAAGAATGGCCGCTATGTATCGCAGCAAATTCCACACTCAGTCTGGCCTCTCGCTCATCGAACTGATGATCGCAATGGTCGTCGGGCTGATCCTGATGGCGGGCGTGCTCTCCATCTTTCTATCCAGCCGCCAGAGCTATGGAATCAACAGCGCCGTGGCCCGGATCCAGGAAAACGGCCGCTTCGCACTGAATTTCCTGCGCACCGACGCACGCAATGCGGGTTACATGGGCTGCGCCACCAGCACCACGACTGCCAGCTACCTGAATCCCGTCGCGGATAACCTGCCATACAATTTCGCCCAGGCAATTTATGGGTTCCATTTCACGGGAACTGTCCCGGGACCCACGGAAAACCCCGCTCCTGACACTAACGCTACTGATTGGACGCCCAATCTCGACCCCTATCTGACAGGCAAGGTTTTGCCCAACACCGATGTATTGGTAGTACGGTTTGCGCAGCGTGATCCAATCTATATCACCACCATCACTTCACCGACTGCCACATCGGCCACGGTCAACACCCTGCTGGGAGCATCGGACCAGCCCGCGCTGGCACCGGGTGACTTGTTTCTCGCGAGCAACTGTCTCAGCGCCATCGTCCTGCAAGCCACGAGCGCCACCAGCGGCACCACCCTGGAGTACACCAGCGGCGGCTCCGCACCCGGCAACAATGGGGAGGTAATACCCCAGTCATTCGTTGGCGCCATGGTGGTTTCACCTACCACGGCGGTGTTCTACATCGGCCAGGGTGCCGATACTTCTCCGGCCCTGTTCAAGGCCAGCACCGACACCACACAACCTGGCGGCTTCAGTACCCAGGAAATGGTATCGGGCGTGGAAAATATGCGGGTGCTCTACGGCGTGGATCTCACAGGTAGCCAGGTACCCAGCGAATATGTCACCGCGGACGTGGTGGATGCCGCGAATGAATGGGCGGATGTCGTGAGCGTACGGATCGGGTTGCTGGTGCGCAGCAACACTGCCGCGGTGCCGTTACCATCGATGGCGTCGGATTTCGCACTCGTCGATAGCTCAGTCGAAAACCCCGTCACCGCGCCATTGGATACGCGCATGCGGCAAATATTCATCGCCACCGTCGGCATACGCAATAGTTTGCCCTAGGCTAAGGAGACTCTCATGATCATAAAACCCTTAAACATTTCTCCGCCAGCTCCACAGCACGGCTTCGTACTGATCGTGGCACTAATCCTGCTGCTGGTGCTCACGCTTCTCGGGCTGGCCGCAGCCGAGAGCACCTCGCTGGAAGAACGCATGGCCGGCAATGCGCGCAACCAGGATATGGCTTTACAGGCGGCGGAAGCGGGCTTGCGCGCTGCGGAGAGTTGCCTGACCGCCGGTTTGTCGGTGTGCAACAACTTTGGCGGCGACACCGGCGGCACCTACCAGTTCGATCAATCTGCCGCGAACTTGACACCCCTTTGGGAAACCGTGGACTGGAGCAATGCGGCCAATGTGCTCAGCTATCCCAGCGTCACCGCCACCGATATTCCGTCCGTGGCGACACAACCGGAAATCATCATCGAGCAGATGCCGCCGGTTGCGGCTCCGGGCGGCAACCTCGCCACACAACAGTTCGGCGGCGGCGCACCCACTGTCCAGCTTTACCGTATCACCGCGCGCGGCACCGGCGGTGACAGCACCTCCACGGTCATGCTGCAAAGCATGTACGGACCCTGATTGAAGTACTCCAAGGATCGCACCATGAGCAACACCACGAGCCTCACGAAACCCCTGTTCATCACCGCTTTGGTGGCGGCGACATCCGGGTTTTTCCTCGCCGGCGTTAGCGGCATCGCGCTCGCGGCCACGGCCCCGCCGCAGGTTTCCATTTCCAGTACGCCGCTGACGGTGATCATCCCGTCACACCCGCAGGTGCTGATCGCGCTTACCAATTCCAATTCCATGGACAGCAGTGACGACATCACCGACGATGGTAACAGCGGCCTCACAAACAATGCGCCGCAGAGTGCCATCATGACTTGGTCAGGCAATATCGGGGTCGCTGCTTCAGATTATCTGTACAGTAACGCGTATAAGTCACTGGAAAAGAACACCTCGCCAGTGAATTACACCGTTCCTACGGGCTTCACTCCTCCCATTACCGGCGGTGCAGCCGGCAGCTCTGCACTGTATACAGCCCAAGTTGATCAGTATTCGGTTTCGGGGAATTCAAACAGCGGTAACAACTGGACATGTGATAAGCAGAACACCTCAAAGGTCACGTCGTTGGGGGTCAGTTACACTCAAGTGCCCAAGCCCTCCGGTGATCCTCCTAGCACAGCCTTGGGTTCCTGGCCGACCAGCCTCAATGGAACCTGGGACTCGGTAAATGATGAAACCTGGTATTACAACGGTGTCAACACAGGGGGAGACTATGGGTTCTCAACCACATCAAACCCCACTAGCATGTTATATCGTCCTACGGCCGAACGCCTCGCGAGCCTCGCAGCGATCCCGTATGGGATTTCCGCTCTGAGTCCAGGTGCCATGTTGCTCGGTTTAAGCAACGTGGATTATCTCGTCTCGGACGACGGCAGCAGCGGCGGTGCCCAGCCCCGCTCCACCGGTGGTGGTCCAACACCCCCAGCGGCACCGCCCTGTGGCACCGGCCCGGGCGATTCCGGAACGCCGTGTGTACCGCCGACCGTGGATTATTGCCATGAATGGCAGTGGAACCCACTCGTCACCACTCCATACACCCACACCTACACCTACTACGGCGACAACTCGGCCAGCCGGCTCAACATCGCCAAGGCCTCCATTGCCTCAGTGCTCTCCACCTACGCAGGCACCACTGATTTCGGTCTGATGGACTATTCCGTCCCCAGCAACACCGGCTACTACACCTGGGCCTATTACATGAGCCCGCCCGGTGGCTTCACCTTCAGCAATACCTATGCGGCACCCACCTACGACACCAGCACCACGCCTGAGACCCTTATCAGTGAAGACGTGATCAATCCTTGTTACAAATCTACTTCAACCACGAATACCACCTGCGGTGATCTGGTGGCAGAGGTGACGGCCGCTAATCCAGCCATCACTACTGCCGCACAATTGAAAACGTATGAATTCATGACAGTGGCCGCGCGCAGTGACGACCCCAACATCAATGACGTGTTCCTGTCCACCGGCGCCAATTTCACCGGCACGAACTCCGAGACGTTCATCGAAGACGGCACGATCACGCCGACTTCACCCTACAGTGGTTACTCGATCAGCGATTACAACAGCGGCAACGTGCAGATGACCTACAGTAATCTCGTGCCTGCAAAGAATGCTGCGCCGTACAACGAGATGTACACCTATCCTACCAACGCGGGCTACGTCGCCTACACGCCTCAGGTGTTGTACGGCGCGCGCGGTTATCTATGGTCAGGTGCCGCCAGCGCTACCACCGGCAACACGTTGGTAAACGTGAGTACGGCGGGAACCAATCCCACCACCGCACAGATCTCAGCATATGTGGCGACCTTCTCGCCTTACCTGGTGGAAGAAAACAATGTGGCGTCCGGCGACCCGAATTACAGTACCTACGAAAATGCCATCTACGCGGACGCCAGTCAGTCGCCTATCGCTGGTATGCTGGCAACGGCGCTCAGCACGTATGGCCCGGCGCCAGCGGGACCCTGCCCGCCGCCACGCTATGTGATTCTAATGACCGACGGTCTGCCAACGCTCGCCAAGGACGGCACGACTTGGCCGCCGCTCGGCAGTGCCGCGGCCGCAGGCTATGGCGTCACCGCGAGCTTCAATGCTGATGGCTCACTCAACACCAGCACTGACAGGGCGCTCACCGACACCATCACCGAACTCGCAGATCTTAAGGCCGCCGGCATCAAAACCTTCGTGGTGGGCATGGGACCGGGCGTAAATCCGGCCCTGAATCCGCAGGCCGCTGCCGCGCTTACCGCCATGGCGGTAGCCGGCGGCACTGGCAACGCGAGTCCCACCGGTTATTTCCCAGGAACCAGCCCCGCCCAAGTGGTGGCGGACTTGCAAAGCATCTTGAACATCATCAGTGTCAGCAATGTGTCGTCCGTATCGGCGGCGGCGAACACCAGCAGTCTGAACACCGGCACCGTGGTGTATCAGGCTTCCTACAGCGGTTATAACGGGGCCTACCATGACTGGACCGGCGATTTGCAGGCGTTACCAGTAAATGCCAGCACCGGCGTGGTAAGCACCACCGCCACCTGGTCGGCGCAATGCGAACTGGATGCCATGGCAACCGGTTCTGTGTGCAGCAGCAACACCGATTCAGGTACCGGCACTGGTAGTGGCTGGAATTTAACCCGTCATATTGCCACCTGGAATCCGTCCACCGGAGCGGGCGTACCGTTCGAATGGGCCGACATCAGCAGCGCGCAACAGACTGAGTTGCAACCCTACGATGCCCTCGGCCAGGATCGCTTGAATTATCTGCGTGGTGACACCGTTGAAGAAATCCATAACGGCGGCGCCGATGGATTCCGCGATCGCACCCACTTACTCGGTGACATCGTGGACAGTGCACCGATCTACATCGGTGTGTCCAACGGACCGTACACGGCCGATCCTACTTATCAGACTTTCACGGCCAGCACCAAGACACGTGAGCCCATGGTCTATGTGGGCGCCAACGATGGCATGCTACACGCCTTCGATGCCACCACCGGTGAGGAGAAATTCGCGTTCGTACCG
Source organism: Gammaproteobacteria bacterium (assembly GCA_050739415.1). GTDB lineage: Bacteria > Pseudomonadota > Gammaproteobacteria > Natronospirales > REEB76 > REEB76. The sequence continues at coordinate 4,771 of JBOIBD010000174.1, forward strand.
AACGGCGTGTTCCAGAACCTTACCAATCTCACCTCCACCACATACAACCTGGCGCATCAATTCTTTGTAGATGGCTCACCTTCGGCGGGTGACGTGAAGTTCGCCAACGGCACCTGGCACACGGTGCTGACCGGCGGCCTAAACGACGGCGGTGACAGTATCTACGCCCTGGATGTGACGAGTCCTTCGTCCCTCTCCAGCGAAAGCCAGGTGGCTTCGAGTGTGCTGTGGGAATTCACCGATTCCACCTTGGGATTGACCTACAGCCAGCCTGTGCTTGCGCTCACCAACGTCACCAGCGTTACCAACGCGAATCCCAATGGTTTCCTGGAGTTCTTCGGCTCTGGCTACAAC
>JBOIBD010000175.1:0-5050 GCA_050739415.1 Gammaproteobacteria bacterium
GAGTTCCGCGCGAGTACCAAACCTTGATTCACCCTTGCGCCGTACCGAGACGTTGGCATCACATCGGAAGGAACCTTCCTGCATGTTGCCGTCACAGATCTCGAGATAACGCACCAGGGAATAAATTTTCTTCATGTAAGTCACGGCTTCTTTCGCAGAACGCAGATCAGGTTCCGAGACGATTTCCAGCAGCGGTGTGCCGGCGCGGTTGAGATCAATGCCGCTCACGCCCTGCAAACCTTCGTGCAGCGACTTGCCGGCATCCTCCTCCAGATGCGCGCGGGTGATGCCGACGCGTTTACTCGAACCGTCTTCGAGCTCGATTTCCACTTGGCCCTTTGCCACCACTGGCAGTTCGTATTGGCTGATCTGATAACCCTTGGGCAAATCAGGATAGAAATAATTCTTGCGTGCGAATACCGAGTGCGGTGCAACCGCGGCGCCGATGGCCAGACCAAATTTCACTGCCATGCTCACGGCTTCTTTATTCAGCACCGGCAGCACGCCCGGATAACCCAGATCCACCAGACAGGCCTGCGTGTTCGGTGTGGCGCCGAACGCAGTGGATGCGCCCGAAAAAATCTTGCTCTTCGTCAGAAGCTGGGTGTGTATCTCAAGCCCGATGACCGTTTCCCATTCCATTTCTTATAACCTTGCTTTCAAGTATATCTATATTGGTGCTGCGTACTGCGTGCTGTGTGCTGCGACAAAACAAAGATTCCAGATTCTTTGAGCAGCACTCAGCACCTTCCTCATTCAAATCCTTCCGGGATTCGAGTATGCCAATCCATCTCACGCTGGTACTGATGTGCTGTCGCCAACAGGCGTGCTTCGTCGAAATAATTGCCGATGATCTGCAACCCCACCGGCAGTTTGTCCACGAAACCCATGGGGATGGAAATCCCGGGCAGGCCGGCGAGGTTCACGCCATTGGCGTAAATGTCGTTCAGGTACATGGTGACGGGATCGTCGGTCTTCTCGCCCAGGCCGAAAGCTGGCGTCGGTGTCGTCGGCCCCATGATCACGTCCACGTTCTTGAAAGCCTCCAGGAAATCCTGGCGGATGAGTGTGCGAGTCTTCTGGGCTTTCAGGTAATAGGCATCGTAGTAGCCGGCAGACAGCACATACGTGCCGGTCATGATGCGGCGTTTTACTTCCGCGCCGAAACCCTCACCACGGCTGCGCGTGTACAGGTCCAGTAGATCAACGGGATTTTTGCAGCGGTGACCAAAGCGCACGCCATCGAAACGCGACAGGTTGGAGGAACACTCAGCTGGCGCCACGACATAATACGTGGGCACCGACAGCCAGAAATTCGGCAGACTGATGTCCAGAACCTCCGCGCCGAGCTTCTTATATATAGATAGCGCGGCGTGAACTGCCTCGCCCACACGCGCATCTAGGCCCTGATCGAAAAATTCCTTTGGCAGGCCGATGCGCAAGCCCTTGAGCGGCTGATCCAGCTCCGACGCGTAATCCGGCACCGGCCTATCAACACTGGTGGAATCGCGTGGATCAAATCCGGCGATGGCGTTCATCAGCAGCGCGGCATCTTCTGCCGTATATGTAATTACGCCCGCCTGATCGAGGCTGGATGCGAAGGCGATCATACCGTAGCGGGATACGCGCCCATACGTAGGCTTGATACCGGTGAGTCCGGTTAGCGCCGCCGGCTGACGGATGGAACCGCCGGTATCGGTGCCGGTCGCTGCGGGCGCCAGACGTGCAGCCACCGCCGCCGCAGAGCCGCCGGAGGAACCGCCTGGCACGCGGGTCTCGTCCCAGGGATTTTTTACCGCCCCGTAGAAACTGGTTTCGTTGGACGAGCCCATGGCAAATTCGTCCATGTTGGTCTTGCCCAGCAGCACCGTGCCGGCCTGTTTCAGGCGCTCGACAATGGTCGCATCATAGGGCGCGATGAAATTATCCAGCATTTTTGAACCACAGCTGGTCTTCACGCCCGCAGTGCAAAAGATATCCTTCTGCGCGATGGGCAAGCCGGTGAGCGGACCGGCTTCACCCTTCTTGATGCGCGCATCGGCAGCACGTGCCACCGTCAGAGCTTGGTCCTGCAGCACCGTGATGAACGCATTCAATTGCGGATTGAAGCGTTCGATGCGCGCAAGATAATCGCGCGTAAGATCTTCGCTGGAGACTTTGCGCATTCTCAGGTCGCGCGCTAATTCGGCAAGGGTTTTGGTATGCATGTGCAAGTTCAGAAATTAAAGAGATGTCACATCAAAGGCCGCCGCGTCACAAACCCGCATGGATTATTCGATTACCTTGGGAACCAGATACAGCCCAGCTTCCACTTGCGGCGCATTCTGCTGGAACAAATCCCGCTGGTCGGTCTCAGTCACGGCATCCTCCCGCAGGCGCTGGCTCATGTCGAAGGGATGGGCCATCGGCACGATGTCATCGGTACCAGCCTTGTCCAGTTGCGCTACGAAATCCAGGATGCGCGACAGACTGCCGGCGTAGTGGGAAATGTCCTCGTCACTGATGGCGAGACGCGCCAGGCGCGCGATGCTTCGAACCTCGTCTGGGGTGAGAGACATACCGGGACTCCACTGGATGTACTGAAAGGAAACTCGCCAGATTTCCGCGAATTATGGCACAAAGCAGCTTGCCGCCGCCGCCCGCCGTTGCTAGAGTAGTGCGCCTTCAAAAGGCCTCTGATCCTGAGTCACCTCAAGCCATAAAACCATGTTCAAGAGCCTGCGCGGAATCTTTTCCACCGATTTGTCCATAGACCTCGGCACGGCCAACACGCTTATTTATATGCGTGGCAAGGGCGTCATCCTCAACGAACCCTCGGTGGTCGCGATCCGGGAGGAACCGGGCCGCGGCAACAAGATCATCGAAGCCTATGGTGCCGATGCCAAGCGCATGCTGGGTCGCACCCCCGGCAACATCGTCGCTATCCGGCCCATGAAAGACGGCGTCATCGCGGACTTCACAATCACCGAGCAGATGCTCAAGCATTTCATCAAGAAGGCACACGGCAACCGCTACTTTCGGCCAACACCGCGCGTGCTGGTGTGCGTACCCTACGGCGCTACTCAGGTGGAACGCCGCGCCATCCGCGAATCGGCTGCCGGTGCCGGTGCCCGCAAAGTGTATCTCATCGAGGAACCCATGGCGGCCGCCATCGGCTGTGGATTGCCGGTACATGAAGCCAAAGGCTCCATGGTGCTGGACATTGGTGGTGGTACTTCGGAGGTGGCGGTAATCTCACTCAACGGCATCGTGTATGCCGCCTCGGTGCGCATCGGCGGCGACAAGTTTGATGAAGCGATTATCAACTACATCCGCCGCAATTACGGCACCCTGATCGGCGAGGCCACTGCCGAACGCATCAAGCACGAGATCGGCTCCGCCTACCCTGGCAAGGAACTGCGGGAACTAGAGGTGAAAGGACGCAATCTATCCGAAGGCGTACCACGCAGTTTCGTGCTCAACAGCAATGAAATTCTCGAGGCCCTGCAAGAGCCACTGGCCGGCATCGTGGGAGCGGTGAGGGCCGCATTGGAACAGACACCGCCGGAATTGGGTTCCGATGTGGCCACTAACGGTATTGTGCTCACCGGAGGCGGTGCCCTGCTCAAGGATGTGGACCGGCTGCTGCGGGAGGAAACTGGTCTGCCGGTAATCCTGGCCGACGACCCCCTTACCTGCGTGGCCCGCGGCGGCGGCAAGGTGTTGGAGCTCATTGACGAATACGGTCCGGAAACCTTTGCCGTCGAATGACGGCAGCGTTATTCTGCCAAGACTGCTCTCCAGCTGTTGCCGCCACAGTCTGCGCACAGGAAAATCATGGCCTGAGGTCATGGCCTGTGAATTCCGTCCCGAGGTTCGCTTGCACGTCAATCTGTCCTTGAATACCCGTTGCCTGCCGGCCTGCCGCAGTCCTGCCTGATACTGTGTTCACTCTGCATCGTCCACAACGTTCTCCCCGGCTCTTCAGCAGCAATCCGGCGGGCGCTTTGCGCACATTACTGCTCATTGGCGTGTGCATCGCGCTCATGTTCTACGACCATCAGCGCGGCCACCTGCAGAAAATTCATGCCGCACTGTCCACGCTGGTATATCCGGTACAGTTGGTAGTAAATGCACCCTATGCCCTCGCCGGCTGGGCGGAGGAGAAGCTCGCCACCCATTCCGCGCTGGTGAAGGAAAACAGCGCGCTCAAGCAACAACTGTTGGCGGACTCAGCGCAGATGCAGCAGCTGGCGGCGCTTCGACAGGAAAATTCACATCTGCGGGAACTCATGCAGGCAGGCAGCAAGGTCAACGGACGCGTGGTAGCGGCAGCATTGTTGGCCGTGGATATGAACCCCTTCCGGCACACGATCGTCATCGACAAGGGTGCGCACGACCAGGTGTACGAGGGTCAGACACTGCTGGATAGCCATGGCATTATCGGTCAGGTCATTCGGGTGGGTCCGGTATCGTCCGAAGCCGCACTCATCACCGATCCAAGCCAGGCCGTCCAAGTCCAAGTTAACCGAACCGGCCTGCGTACTCTTGCCGTCGGCGGCGCCGATGTAAACGTACTCACGCTCCCATATCTGGCGAACAATGCTGACGTTAAACCTGGGGACTTGCTGGTGACTTCCGGTCTCGACGGCCGTTATCCGACCGGGTTCCCTGTGGCTGTGATTACCCAGGTGCGGCGCGATCCAGCGGAACCCTTCGCTGCGGTGACGGCACGGCCGGTCGCAGATATGGATCATGGACACGTCGTGTTGCTGTATTTCCCAGCCGTTGCACCGCCTCCGATGCCAGAACCGGAGACGCGCGCTACGAAAAAGCCAGTCAAACGAAAACCATCTATAAAAAAACCACGATGAGCACTGTCGTCAGACGCCGCGCCAACTGGATCATCATTGTTACCTATGTGGTCGCGGTGTTGCTCACAATTTGGCCGCTGCCCGATTGGGCCGAACCGTTTCGTCCGGCCTGGGTAGTGCTGGCGACTATTTACTGGTGCCTGTTCCTGCCGCATCGTGTGGGACTGTTGGTCGCGTTCGTATTGGGCATACTGGTG
>JBOIBD010000176.1:0-5048 GCA_050739415.1 Gammaproteobacteria bacterium
CCTTCACCTGCACCCGCACATCCACGTCATGCCCGTTGCAGCTTTCGGGCTCAATGCTGGATCCGCGCAGGAACTTGAGCCCGTGCAAACGGCGTGCGCTCGCATAGATCACGCGCGGATCCACCGCATCCCCGGACTTGAACAACAGTTGTTCCCGGATGACCCTGGGATCGGTCTTGATGTGCAGTCGATCGGCGATGTGTGCGTACCAGTAATCCTCGGCTGGATTGTCGAGGTCGAAGACGTCGTCCACGACGATGTGCACCGTACCGATGCGGTAGCCTTGCGCGGCCAGTGCAGCCCATGCGCGCTCCCCTTGCCATTGCTGCACAGCACCGTTCGCGGGTATCGGACAGGCGGCGCTCCAAGCTGATTGCCAAAATACCACTGCGCTCATCAAAATCAACCAGCCAGACACATGCCGGTTGCGCAATAGGGAGCGGAGAATCTCTAGCACGTCTTAAGAGAACGCCGATAGATCCCCTTCATGCCATTCCCATGCAAATGGGCCTCTAGTATTGCCCAGAACTTGGACGTCTGCATTCGCGGGTATGGAGAACAAACAGGAAATTTATCAAACATCACTCGCATCGACTCCCAACGGCGTCCAACTTGCGATACGGCGGGCCATGCGTTGTTCAGCATTTTCGCCAGCATAATCCACCGGTGTCGGAATAGCAGTGAATACCGCACGGCAATCCAGAAGTTTGGCATTGAGCGTGGCATAGCATTTGCCATTTGTCTTTATAATTCCGGCCACGTAGTTTCCGCAGCGTTTGCAGATAAGCATGTCGGTGATACCGAGTCCGAAACGGTAATACTGAACCTCACCGCGATCAGACATCACGAGGGTAACTTTGCCATGCGGGTCAGTGGTCGCTACGGCCCCATGAGAGCAGCAGAATGAACATTGGCAGGCGCGCAACGGCAACTGTTCTGGCGCCAGCTCCGTATCGAAGCGGATCCTTATATTGCCGCAATGGCAATGACCGGTGAGAATGGACATGATGGCGTATCTTAATGCCTGAACCCTTAAACCCGTAGGTGTCATACATGCCCACCGAAGCCGCCACGAACCTCCCCAGAAAACTGCCCCGAAAACTCGGCCTTTGGACCGGCATGGCGGTGGTGGTGGGTGTCATCATCGGCAGCGGCATCTTCCGCGTACCTTCGCCCATTGCTACGGTCACCGGCAACATCACGGGCATCGCGCTGGTGTGGGTCTTGGGTGGCCTCGTGGCGCTGTTCGGCGCTCTGTCGGTGGCGGAACTGGCTGCCATGTACCCGGAAGCCGGCGGCCCCTACGTGTATCTGCGCGAAGCCTATGGCCGACCGCTGGCGTTTCTGTTCGGCTGGATGTGGCTCTTGACCACGCCCATCTCATGGGCGGCACAAAGCTTGATCTTCGCTGAGTATCTTGGCTTTTTCGTACCCCTGTCGGCGACGGTCATCCACGTCATCGCTGCGGCCTTAATCGTACTGGTTGCTGCCGCCAATTATCGCTCAGTGAAATTAGGCGCTGTGATCCAGAATCTTTCCACCGCAGCAAAAGTATTGTCCATCGTAGGCTTGAGCGCGGCGATCTTTTTCCTGGCGCCGGGCGGTGCTCACAACCCGCTGCATGGTGCCGTGATGGGTACCGCCAATTGGTCGGGTATCGGCATCGGCTTGGTGGCGGCGCTCTGGGCTTATGACGGCTGGGAAAACCTCACCGCGCTGTCCGGCGAAGTGCGCAATCCACAGCGCAATCTGCCGCTCGCGCTCATCGGCGGCGTGATTGTGGTGCTGGTGGTGTATCTGCTGATCAACACCGCGTATCTGCGCGCACTGCCACTGCCTGAACTGGCTGCCTCAAAGTCAGTGGCTGCGGATTCAGCCACCGTCGTACTGGGTCACGCTGGCGCCTCGCTGGTCGGCGCCCTAGTGATGCTCTCGGTATTTGGCACCCTGAATGGCAGCATCCTCTCCAGCCCGCGGGTGTTTTACGCCATGGCAGAAGACGGCCTGTTCTTTCGTACCGTGGGCCGGGTGCATCCGCGCTACGAAACACCCTATGTCGCCATCGCCTTCATCGTGGTGATCGCGGTAATTTATGTGTTGCTGCGGGATTTCATGCAACTCGCGGAAGCCTATGTACTCGGCATCTGGCCATTCCTGGCGCTGGCAGTTATCGGCTTGTTCATCCTGCGGATCAAACGCCCGGATTTTCCGCGCGTCTACCGCGCACTCGGCTACCCCGTGATCCCCGCCCTGTTCGTACTGGCGACGTTCGTGGTGGTGGCAAATTCACTCTACGAACAACCCTGGTCCACCGGCGCTAGCATAGCCATCACGCTGGTCGGTATACCGCTGTATTTCATCTGGATTTATTGGCGACGTCGTGATCAGCGGCTTGCATGACAATATGCATACGCTCTGAAAACACCACAATAATCTTGAGAATAGTCGAAGTTCAGCATGTCTTTTAACTGGTTACCAGATGCCGCACTCGATCCACACCCGCGGCGGACTTGGCTGGTGGAGTGTTGCTTCGACCTCGTGGTAGCCGCACTCTACCGCAGGGAAGTTATCCGGCTACCCGGCTTCCGCTTGGCGCCGGGAACGCTGATCGTTTCCAATCACCAGCGAGATGCGGACGGACCGATTCTCGCGACGGCGTTGATCCAGCGTGAGGGCGTATTTATGCGCCAGTCTTTGTCGTTCTTTGCTGCGCGTGAGGATTTATTCCGTTGCGGGTTTCTGGCCGAGTATGCCACCGGGTGGTCGCGATACTTGCGACCCCTGCTTGGAACGATTTCGCTGGCCTGGATGTTTCGCATCATACGCTGTGCACCCATGCGCCGCGTACGCGAATTCACCCTGGGCGAAGTTCTGGATGCACTCCTGGAAGCGGGATTCGGAGATATGGATCCTGCCTTGGTGTTCAACAGCCGCGGACAACGCGAGATGGCAACGGTGCTTGGAAATCCGCCATGGCATCTCCGTGACGTAACCCCGTGGCGGCTGGGTCAATTACGACTTTCCTATTGGGGCCTGCGCCGGCTACAAGTTGCGACTTTCCGGAAGCTCGCACCCGACTTCAAGGCCATCATCAATGCGCAACTGAAATACTTTGCTTCTTTGTTGGATGCGGGGCGCACACTATACTTCGCACCCGAAGGCGTAATCTCAACCACCGGCAAATTTGGCCGCATTCGCGCTGGTGCCAGGCAGGTATGCACACTCACCACTGCACGACCGCAAATCCTGCCGGTCACGTTGAGCTATGATGCGCTCGGTCCCGGCCGACCACGTATCATCATCAACCTGGGTAAAACCGTGCCTGCCCCTGACCCATCCAGGCAACGGTCTTTCGCCACAGGCATGCGCACCGCGATCCTGAAACAATACGCCGTAACTCCCAGCCACCTGATTGCCAAATTTCTTGTCGCCGGTCCGGCACAATTCACCAGCCAGGCATTTACCGAGTGGCTGCAACGTGCGAGCGTAACCATCACCGTTGCCGGTTTCATGCTCGATCCGCTGTTCTCGCGACGTACGACTGAAAGTCTTGCCAGAGAGCGTCTTCGTTGGCTCGCACGCAAGGGGCTTATCGCGCGCGAAGCGATGGGCTGGCGCAGTTGCTGGCCGCGGGATACCGCCCCGGGCTGGAGCAAACCAGCGAATGTAGTGACTTACCTTGCGGCAGCAATCGACGATCTGGCGCCTGAATTCACCCGGACGCTACACCCATGAACATCGCCCACACTCTGCGTTATCTCGTCAAACCCGTCTACGTGCTGCCTGTGTTGCTCGCCACGACGTTGCTGATCTTCGCATTCAAACTCGGTAATCTGGGCAGTGTGGTTGGCCGCATCCAGGTTATCCCAATCTGGATTCTTGCGGTTTCACTGGGGTTCGCGGTCATCTACCTCGTGGTCAAGGCGCTACAATTGCATCTGTTGCTGGTCAATCTCGGCGCGCGGCCTCCCTGGCATCCATTCGCGCTGGCATTCGCAGTCGGTGAACTCACCTTAACGCTTCCGTTCGGCTTGTTCACGCAAAACTGGATTCTGTCAGCGTCTGGCACAATCCGCATCGGCCGCAGCGCCGCGGCAACGGTTGTGATGTTGCTGGCCGAAATCGCAGTCGTACTTCTGTTGCTCGCTGTCATCGGCATCCCGCACTGGCCTGAATTGCGGCCGCTCGCGATATTAGCCCTCGGCGTATTTGCAGTGATTTTATCCGGATTCTTGTTTTTCGAGCGCACGGCTCGATACCATGTGTACAAGGTGAAACACCGGAAGTTGCGCCGGGCGCTGCTTGAAGGAATCGAACTGCTCAAAGGCTTGAAGCGCCTATCCAGCCTGCGTCTGCTCACGATCAATCTACTGCTGGCCGCAGTCTATCTAGGTGCATTGTTATCCGCATTTTTTTTCGTGGGACGCGGCATGGGCTTGCACTCGCTCAACTACCTGACCGCGACAACCATCTATACTTTTTCGCTTGCGGTGGTGCTGCTCGGCGGCGGGCTGTTCACCCAGATTGGAACCGTGGAAGTGCTCGGTATGATCGCGGCGCGAGCTTGGGGTATCGCCTATACCGACGGTCTGGCATTGATGCTCGGCTTTCGCCTGGTCTGGACCGGCGCCATGTGGTTGCTTAACCTGCCGGTATTATTTGCCCTGTGGCGCGCTATCCACCCGCAGTCCAAAGGCGGTCCGCCTGCGGCATCACCCAATAACAGATAAGAAACGTTCCACCGAAGCGGCGCTGGAAAGATGGGGCACACCCGCCGCTTTTTCAGCGTGTGGCAGATCCCGCACGATATCAAGTTTCTTCTGCGTCGTTGACCAAACGTGGCCGCGCTCGTGATGAAAGCGTGCGAGATATTCCTGCTCGCTTTGTCCGGGCGTAGGCACGAACAGCGCGCGTTTGCCTAGCTCGGCCAGTTCCATCAGCGTGGTGTAACCCGAGCGCGTGATTACGACACGCGCGCGGTTGAGCATCTCGGCTTGCCTGTTCCGTTCGAGATAGCCGTATACCGTGGCGCCGCCGATCTTGCGCTG
>JBOIBD010000177.1:0-5010 GCA_050739415.1 Gammaproteobacteria bacterium
CGGGAATGGTATGCCGCGCACCGCAATCTGCACTTCAGATGGTGGCACGATCGCCAATATTTCCGTATTCCCGTTCACGCTCATGGGGGTATTAATCCTAGATACCCGGTGGTGGAATGGCAGTCGGTTTTTTGGTGGTGGCCGCAGCTGGCACCGGTGTGATATGGCTTGTAGCGGCCTGCGTGGCCTTGGTTTTTGAGGTTACGGCTGGAGCCGCAGTCGGGTTAACGGTGGACACCGAGGAGGTATGCGTGGCACTGGGCGTCAGATCGGCAGCAGTCGCTGCTGCAGGTTGGGACGCGGCGCTTGCGTCTGTGCCTTTGGTTGCAGGCGCCGGCTGGGTGCTGTTTTGCAGGGGTTTCAGCACTGCGCGTTTATCTTCCGGCAGTAGTTGTACCGGACCCCGGTTCTGCAACTGAAGGTTGCGCATTTCATTGTAGGTCTGATTGGTGTACTGATTTGCGGTTTCTGGGTTCCGCAGGATAGTAGGCTGGATGAAGAGCATCAGATTGCTCTTGGTGTCAGTAGTACTGCGATACTTGAAGAGATTGCCGAGAAGCGGGATGCTGCCCAGCACTGGAACATGTTGCTCGGACTCGATCAAGTCATCCTCAATAAGCCCACCCAAGACCACGATCTCGTGGTCTTGGGCCATGACGCTGGTCTTGATTTCCCGGGTGTTGGTGACTGGCTGCCCGCCGACACTGGTTCCGGTAAGATTTGAAATTGTCTGGTCAATTTTGAGCAGGACGGAATTGCCTTCGTTGATCTGCGGAGTGATTTTCAATTCCAGGCCCACATCTTGTCGTTGCACTGTCTGGAAAGGGTTGATGACTGCCGCACCAGTAGTGGTCGAACCCGTAGTATTCGTGTATTGACCGGTAACGAATGGTACCTGCTGGGCCACTTTGATGTCCGCTTCCTGGTTGTCCAGGGTGACGATACTGGGAGTTGAGAGGATATTGGTATCCGAATTTCCGGCCAGGGCGTTGATCAACGCAGCAAAACTGAATCCGCCGCTGACAATCTTGCCGACGCCGAGTGTCAGGCCCTGAGGAATTGTGATGCCGGTGGTGGCGGTGCCGGTGGTGATACCGTTCGTGGCACCGAGCAGCTGTTGGGCGAGACCGCCAATGCTCGGGCCGGTGTTGCTGAAATCGGTAATGCCGGCACCCGTATTGGCGGACAGGGTGGCCCAGGTGATGCCCAATTGCGCGGATTTATCCGAAGTGAGCTCTGCTTCGATGGTCTGCAACAGTACCTGGGCACGGCGAATATCGAGTTTAGCGATAACATCCTGTACCGCACGCATGATCTTGGGCGGTGCGGTGATAACCAGCGAATTGGTGCGTTCATCGGGTATCAGCAGGACATCGGGAGTACTGGAGCTGCTCGCGGCGGTGCTGGCTTTGCCGGCTTGCTGTTGCAAGCCCTGAACATAGCTCTTTAGTTCTTCGGCGATATCCTTGGCTTTGGCGTAGCGTAGGTACACGACCTGGGTGTTGCCCGTGGTCATTGCTGTATCGAGACGGGCAATGAGCGCCCGGATACGCAAACGACCACCTTTATCGCCGCTCACCAGAATACTGTTGGTGCGCGTATCGGCTACCAACTTTAGAGGCGGACCGGCTTCGGCACCCTGCGAGCTTTGCATCAGGGAATTGAGCACCTGTACCACATCGCTGGCAGATGCGTACTGCAGCGGAATGACTTCGACTTCGTTGGACGTGGGTTGATCTAGGCGCTGGATAATATCGAGTAAACGGGCCACGTTGCTGGCTCGGTCCGAGACGATCAACATGTTGGAAGGCGGGTAGGCGGCAAGCTGCGCTTCCGCAGACATGAGTGGTCGCAACACCGGCACAAGCTGGGCCGCGGAAACGTTGTTGATCTGCGCCACCTCCGTGACCATGGCATCGCCGGGGGTACCTCGCCCATACGTGGAACCCGGCATCTGACGCGCTTCCAGCGCTGGCACGATTTTGATCATTGCACCGGCGGGTACGGCGGCCAAGCCGTGTACCTGCAGTACGGACAGGAAGGTGGCATAGACCGCGTCTGCGCTGATGGGCTTGCTTGAAATCACCGTGACACGGCCCTGCACGCGCGGATCAATGATGAAATCCTTGTGCGTGATCTGACCGATGGTGGCCGCGACTTCGCGGATGTCCGCATCCTTGAAGTTGAGCGTGATGCCACCGGTATCCGCGTATGCCGCGCCTATCACGAAGACGAATGCAAGACACAGCAGCACCAAGCGCAATCCCGCTATGAGATTCGTATGCTGGCGATGAAACGGCTTGGACACGATTTATACTTCCCCTGTCAGTTGTCCTGGTTTTGCATTTGTAGCACCTTGGTCTGCTGCTGCCCGTTGCGCGTGAATGTGATGGATACCTGATCCGAAGTCTTGAGTTTGCTCAGGATCTGCATGCTTTGAGCCGGATTATCCAAGGGCATACCGTTCACCGCGGTGACCACATCGCCCGGCTGGAGTCCCAGCTTTGAAAACGCATTCGAGTTACCTACGGGAAATACCCGATAACCGCTGAGCTTGCCGTTCTCCATCACCGGCATGGCTCGCATCATGTCCAGCAGACGCTCTGGATGGCGAACCAGCTCATTGCGCAACTGGTTCAGATTCTGGTTCGCAGGTAGGCTGCTGCCATACACCACGCTCGGCGTATCAGCCGGCAGCGCAGTATTGTAGCCGGTATTACCCGGGCTGCTGGTCTTGGGCAGTCGCAGGGATTGGGTGTGGCCGTTATAAATCAAAAGTACATGATCAGGAAAGATGGATTGGATTTGCGCACCGCCGGGCAATTGCGCGCCTACTGCGTATACCTGTCCTATTCCGTTGGACGCAATGATGGCGAAAGATTGCTTGTTCTTGACGTCGTCCGCCACGATGCCACGCAAAACCAGGTTCAACGTAGTCTCCGGCGCATTCACCGGCCTGTTGCTGTTGGCGGTGCCGAAGAGGTGCATGTCCGCCAGGTTGCCCGCATCGAAGGCCGGGGTTGCCGCTGATTGCGCACTATATATAGGTGTTGCCGGATGGGGACGTGGTATCAGCACCCAGGTCAATTGCGCGAGTGTCCAGGCGAGCAATACTCCCAGTAGCAGACTTGCCCAGAATGGCAAACGCCGCTCCACCACCGGCAGGAAGTTATGTCGAAGAGTGTCCGCATCCACCATTCGCAGGTTGTTTAATCGCATGCTGCCTTCAAATTGTGAGGACTATCCATCATCCGGGCCAGGATATGTGTCCAGCCCAAGCGGGTGCAATTCGCCTGGCCGCATGATACTGACAGGGCTGGCAAAGTCTCAAGGGCTGGGCGGCAAACCCCATACGGCAGGCAAGCGCATCAGGGGGTTGTTCTACCCTAGACCCTCAGCTGTGAAGACCGCGCATGCTGGTAGGAATTCGGTCTAAAATCTATCCATGAGCGATGAGCGCCACAACGAGGAATTACAGCGCGGCCTGGTAGTGGAGGAGGTCAAACCGCGGCTCAAAAAACCTCCGCTTTACAAGGTAGTTTTGCTCAACGACGACTATACCCCCATGGAGTTCGTGGTCGAGATACTGCAAACTTTCTTCCGCATGGATCGTACCCAGGCTACGCAGATAATGTTGCACGTGCATACGCGCGGCAAGGGTGTGTGCGGAGTATTCACTTATGAGATTGCCGAGACCAAGGCCGCTCAGGTGAACGATTATTCCCGCAAGCATCAGCATCCACTGCTATGCACCCTGGAGGAAGCATGAGCATGCTCAGCAAGGAACTGGAATTTTGCCTGAATACCGCCTTCAAGGAGGCGCGCACCAAACACCATGAGTTCATGACGGTGGAGCACCTGTTGCTCGCGCTTTTGGATACACCGCGGGTTATCGAAGTGTTGCGTGCCTGTGGCGCTGATCTTGATGTCATGCGTCATGAACTCGTGAACTATATAGACACGAATACGCCGCAACTAAGTCAGCCGGACCCGGATGTGCAACCCACACTCGGATTCCAGCGTGTACTACAGCGTGCAGTGTTTCACGTACAGTCTTCCGGTCATAAGGAAGTCGACGCCATCAACGTACTGGTGGCTATCTTTGGCGAGAAAGAATCCCACGCGGTGTATCTGCTGATCCACCAGGGCGTTAACCGCCTGGATATCGTGAATTACATCTCCCATGGTATTTCAAAAATTCATGAGGACGAAGGCACCGACGGTGCGGTGGGGCCGGGTGAAGAGGACGCGGAATCTCAGGTCAAAGGTGGTCAGAGTGCGCTGGAATTGTATGCCAGCAATCTCAATCAACGGGCCAAGGAAGGCCGCATTGATCCACTCATTGGCCGCGAACACGAGATCGAGCGCACCGTGCAGGTATTGTGCCGCCGTCGCAAGAATAATCCGTTGTTTGTGGGTGAAGCGGGCGTTGGCAAGACCGCATTGGCGGAAGGTCTGGCGCTACTGATCGTGGAGGACAAAGTGCCGGAGATATTGCGGGATGCGACCATCTACGCACTCGATATGGGCGCGCTCATCGCTGGCACCAAATATCGCGGTGATTTCGAGAAACGTCTAAAAGGTGTGATCACAGAACTCAAGGAAGACCCAGGCAACATTCTGTTCATCGATGAAATTCACACCGTCATTGGTGCCGGTGCTGCATCCGGTGGCGTCATGGACGCCTCCAACCTCATCAAGCCGGTGTTGCAGAATGGGGAACTTAAATGCATCGGTTCCACCACGTATCAAGAATACCGCGGCGTATTCGAGAAGGACCGGGCTCTCGCGCGGCGTTTCCAGAAAATCGACGTACCTGAACCAACGGTGGAGGAGACTGCGCAGATCCTCAAGGGTTTACGCCATAAGTTCGAGGAGCACCACGCCGTCAAATATCCAAACAAGGTGCTGGAGATGGCCGCCGACCTGGCATCACGCTACATCAATGACCGACACCTTCCGGACAAGGCTATCGACGTGATCGATGAGGCCGGCGCGAACATGCGTCTG
>JBOIBD010000178.1:0-4879 GCA_050739415.1 Gammaproteobacteria bacterium
TTGCACACTTAGCGCAACTTCACGGCTGATGCGCAAATGCCGGTCCAATGGCAAGAATTCCACCAGCAACTCCATACCAGCAGCTTCACCATAGAGAGGCGAAACAGTGCAATCTACCGTGACGCCATGACGTGCGTCCGGACTGCCAATCATTAGATGTAACTCGCGCTGGGTGACCGTCTCCTGGCTCTCCAGCACCCGCCTCAAAATAGCTGCAAAGTCTCCGAGATCCGGCAAATTGGTAGCGAGGGGTTTGCCGTAGCAATGTTGAGCATCCAGCTCCAACAGGGATTCCGCGCTCGGGTTCATGTAACGTAGACGAAGCGAAGCATCCAGCCACAGGATGCCTGTAGTTTGGTTCTCAACTATCGATGGATACAGTTTCAGGGAGTCTAAATTTTCCATTTGCACCATTGTAGTGCAAACGCATCTTAACGGGGCGGTTTTGGCCCTAGAATGGTTTTTTGATTAACGTAAAAAGTAACCGGTCCAGCAGACATGGACGCGCCATTTTCAGCATTTAGGGTGGCGCTGGCTGTGTGATCGCCGCGTGGTATGTCCTTGAAAGTGACAGAAGTACTCTGCGTAGGGCCGAGGCTCCGGCTGTCTAAGTGATAAGTGATGGTGTCGCCTTGTCTGAGCGCGGGTGTCACAGTTACCGAAACCGTAACCTCGTGCGTGTACCAGAGGGTAGCCTGGTTGCCGGGTGAGGTGATCATGAACTGGGTATAGCCAGCTGTCGGTGCAGCGGGTGGCAGCGGTGGAGGTGCAGGCATGCCGGACGTAGATGGTGGGGTATAGGTTTGCGTCTTGGGCAACTGTACTTTCTCGGCGCCCGGGTGTGGATGATCGCTGTAATGCACGTTCCCCTGAGCGTCCACCCATTTATACACACTTTGTGCCTGGGCAAATCCGATAACCAGAGCCAAGCCGAGGAAAACTACGAGTGTCAGTTTGTGCATGCCCGAAGCCTATCTACATTGCCGCAAACGGGCAAGTTTTTATCCCTGTAAACAAGCAGCACTTTTACGGAGCATTCGTTGACGCTTGGCTGTGCGATTCGCTGCCGCATCAGGCTTGGATATTGCACATTTCGCCGCTTGCAAGTATGGACTGGACAGTCTAGTCTAATTGCTTGGATTCAGTCTAAACAGCCCCATATTCCTGGTTACCAGGAGCTCGGAATAATTCAGGCCATTTTGAGTTCTTCGCTGTGATTCACCGGTCCCAACAGCGCATCTCCCCGGTGCGCTGTCCCGGCCCCGTCCTCCCTTTCGGGGCCGGCCGGGCGTCTCCCCAAGCGCCCGGAAGCTTGCCGGCGTACCGATTCCCCATCCCCGGTACGCCGGCTTTTTTATTCCGCGCATTTACAAACTGAAGTACATGTCGAATTCCACCGGATGGGTGGTCATGCGCAGGCGCGTGACTTCCTGCATCTTGAGGCCGATGTACGCGTCAATAACATCGTCCGAGAATACGCCGCCCACTTTCAGGAAACTCCGATCCTTGTCCAGATGTTCCAGCGCCATGTCCAGCGAATAACACACCTGCGGAATGTTCTTCTCCTCTTCCGGCGGCAGGTCGTAGAGATCCTTGTCCATGGCTTCGCCCGGATGAATCTTGTTTTTAATACCATCCAAACCTGCAAGCATCATGGCGCTGAATGCGAAATAGGGGTTGGCGGTGGCATCGGGGAAACGCACTTCGATACGCCTCTTCCTGGGACTTGAGACATACGGTATGCGGATGGATGCAGAGCGGTTGCGGGCCGAGTAGGCCAGCATCACTGGTGCTTCGAAATGCGGCACCAAGCGTTTGTAGCTGTTGGTGCTGGCGTTGGTGAAAGCGTTCAAGGCGCGAGCGTGCTTGATGAGACCGCCGATGTAGTACAGCGCCAGCTCCGACAAGCCGCCGTAAAGATTGCCGCTGAACAGGTTTTTGCCATCCTTTGCCATGGACTGGTGCACATGCATGCCGCTGCCATTGTCGCCTACCAGCGGTTTGGGCATGAAAGTGGCGGTTTTGCCATAAGCTTGGGCCACGTTCATAACCACGTATTTCAGGATCTGAACCTCGTCCGCTTTCTGCATGAGTGTGCCGAAGGCCACACCGATCTCGCACTGGCCGGCGGTGGCGACTTCGTGATGATGCACCTCGGTCTTCAGGCCCAACTCTTCCAGGGTCAGACATATGGCGGAACGAATGTCCTGCAATGCGTCCACCGGCGGCACCGGAAAATATCCGCCCTTGATGCCGGGGCGGTGACCAATGTTTCCCCCCTCGTACGCTCGTTCGGAATTCCAGCCGGCTTCCTTGGAATCAATTTTGTAGAACGAGCCACTGATATCGGAGCCCCAGCGGATATCATCAAAGATGAAGAACTCATTCTCGGGGCCGAAGTAAGCGCTGTCGGCGATGCCGGTGGACTTAAGATAGGCTTCGGCACGCTTGGCCAATGAACGCGGGTCGCGGCCATAGCCCTGCATGGTGGTGGGCTCAATCACATCGCAGCGCAGATTGACGGTAGGTTCCTCGAAAAATGGATCGACAACCGCTGTAGCGGGATCCGGCATGAGAATCATGTCGGAATCGTTGATGCCCTTCCAACCAGCTATGGAGGAGCCGTCAAACATCTTGCCCTCCTCGAACAGCTCATCATCCACACTGTGAGCCGGCGCACTCAGATGCTGCTCCTTGCCACGGCTGTCGGCAAATCGGAAATCCACGAACTTCGCGCCCTCCTTGGTAATCAAATCCAATACATCTTTGGCGGTCTTGGTAGCCATGCGGAGACTCCGGAGTGGGGATAATTGATGTAGTACGTTGCAAAATGCATGCCAGGCTGGGGCACTCATAACCAGGCACTCCAGAAGACGAATTATGCACAAATCAAGTTCATATGCACCAATATGGTGCATATGAGCACAAACTCGTGTTGATACTGCTTACCCAAGCTGGTTCATGAAGAGGCTATACTTTGCGGCCTTTGAGCCGGGCTCGACGCCAGCCGTTATCTTATAAAAATGAGCGCCAGAATCCCCACGACTTTCCAAGACCTGATCCTTGCGATGCAGCAATATTGGTCTCGCCAGGGCTGTATCCTGCTCATGCCCTTCGATATGGAAGTCGGCGCGGGCACGTTCCACCCGGCTACCTTCCTGCGAGCCATCGGTCCCGAGCCTTGGAGTGCGGCCTATGTACAACCCAGCCGCCGGCCCACCGACGGCCGCTACGGCGAAAATCCAAACCGGCTGCAGCACTACTACCAGTTCCAAGTCATCATCAAACCCTCGCCGAATGATTTTCAGGATCTGTACCTGGGCTCTCTCAAAGCACTGGGGATTGATCCGTTGGTGCATGACATCCGCTTCGTGGAAGACAACTGGGAATCGCCTACGCTCGGTGCCTGGGGACTCGGCTGGGAAGTGTGGTTGAACGGCATGGAAGTAAGCCAGTTCACTTATTTTCAACAGGTGGGCGGCCTCGAATGCTGGCCGGTCTCCGGCGAAATCACCTACGGTCTCGAACGCATTGCCATGTATCTGCAAGCTGTGGAAAGTGTATTTGATCTCGTGTGGACCAACGGACCGCAGGGCCAGGTGAAATACGGCGATGTATTCCATCAAAACGAGGTGGAACAATCAAAATATAATTTCGAAGAAGCGAGCACCCAAAACCTGTTTGCCTGGTTCGACACTTGCGAACAAGAATGTGTACGACTGCTGGAAAAGAATCTGCCACTGCCCGCCTACGAACAGGTTCTTAAGGCTTCGCATACGTTTAATCTGCTGGACGCACGCCACGCCATTTCCGTGACCGAACGACAGCGTTTCATCCTGCGGGTGCGCGCGCTCGCCCGCACCGTTGCTGAAGCCTATTACCAGAGCCGTGAAGTTCTGGGGTTTCCGCTGTTGAAGCAGCCCAAGAAGCGGCGCGCCCATGGCTGAAACCAGACCATTCCTGGTGGAAATTGGAACGGAGGAATTGCCGCCCAAAAGTCTGAGGGCTTTGGCAGAAGCCTTCCATCGGAACCTTATTCTGCAACTTGCAGACAATTTACTATGGCCCACCAGTCCTTCAGAGGGCGAAACATTCTTCTCGCCACGGCGACTTGCCATTTATTTACCCAAAATTCTCCTCAAACAAAAAGACCGTATCGAAGAGCGGCTTGGTCCGGCGATCAGTGCCGCTTTTGACGCCCAAGGTCAGCCAACCAAAGCCGCCGAGGGTTTCGCCAGATCCTGTGGCGCGAAGGTCAGTCAGTTGCAACACCATCAAACGGAAAAGGGCGAACGGCTTGCTTACACGCTCAAGCTCAAGGGTAAGACTGCTGCAGAACTACTTCCTGAAATCGTCAGCAAATCCCTGGCCAGATTGCCCATTGGCAAGCGCATGCGCTGGGGAGCTGGAGAGACAGAGTTTGTGCGGCCGGTACACTGGGTCATGATGTTGTTGGGAGATAAAAGCCTTAAGGCAGAAATTCTTGGTGTCAAAGCCGGCAACGAGACCTATGGTCACCGTTTCCATCATCCGGCAGCCATCCAACTCAAACGCCCCGACGAATACAGTCGAGTTCTAGAAAAGATTGGCAAAGTGCTCGTGGATGACCGTCAAGGAAAATTGATCGCGAAAATCAGTGGACAGGTTACACAAGCTGCCAAGCGCGTACATGGCAAGCCACAACTGGATCAGGCCTTATTAAGCGAGGTAGCGGCACTGGTGGAGTGGCCAGTACCAGTTACTGGTGGTTTCGAGAAGAAGTTCCTGGAGCTTCCGGAGGAGGTCATCGTCGCGGTACTGGAAACCCAGCAACGTTACTTTCCGGTGCGCGATGGTAAAGGCAAACTGCTGCCACATTTCATCGCCATCAGTAATATCC
>JBOIBD010000179.1:0-4831 GCA_050739415.1 Gammaproteobacteria bacterium
TTTACGCACTGATCCCCACTACCCACGGTACCTTGTGGTCGACCATGGATCTCGGCGATCACTGGAGCATGATAAGTGACAATCACGCGCTGGCAGTGCGCCAGTGGTATTTCGCAGGTATGGCAGTAGCCCCGGACAACGAGAACAAGGTGTATTTTACATCTCTGGAACTGATGGAATCAGATGACGGTGGCAAGACTGCACACGTCATCGACAAGCGCGTGCATGTGGACCATCACGCCGTGTGGATTGATCCGCAAGATCCACAACGCATACTTCAGGGAAACGATGGCGGTGTGTATCTGAGCGTCAATGGCGGCAAAAACTGGCGATTCCTGGATACGCTGCCCATCGAGCAGGCGTACACAGTGTCGGTGGATACCCAGTCACCGTTCAACGCTTGTGTCGGATTGCAGGATAACAGCGCCTGGTGCGGACCAACGAGCTCGCTCGATGAGGGTGGTGTGACCGGCAAGAACTGGGTCACGGTAGTGGGCGGTGACGGCGAATATGCGGTGATCGCGCCCAGCGACCCGAATATCGTTTATGCAGATTTTGAAGACGGTTACACCATGCGCTACAACCTGCATACGCACCTTTCGCGAATGATACGGCCCTCGGCATCTTATGGGTTGCAAAACACCTCGAAGACGCTGGCCGAATCCAAATACCGTTTCAACTGGACCTCACCCATCGCGGTCTCACCCAGCGATGCCAACATCGTGTATCTCGGTGCCCAAGTGTTGTTCAAATCCACCGATGGCGGTGCGCACTGGCAGGTTATTAGTCCGGATCTGACGCGTAACGACAAGAGCAAACAAGGTATTCCAGGCGGTCCGGTGTATCACGACGTGAGCAGCGCCGAGGATTACGACACGCTCCTGTCGATTACGCTCGCACCCACCGATCCTGACAAAGTGATCTGGGCCGGCACCGATGATGGGTTGGTGCAACTTACCCGCGACGGAGGAGGGCATTGGGACAATGTTACGCCGCGCGGTGCACCGGCATGGTCGCGGGTGTATCAGATCGGCGTCTCGCCGTTTGATGCTGGTACCGCCTATGTGAGTTTCGATGCGCACATGGTTGATGACGATGAAGCCTATGTGTACAGGACTACGGATTACGGCCGCAGTTGGACCAAGATTACCGACGGCCTGCCGGCGCATACACCGGTACTGGTGGTGCGTGAAGATATCAACCGCAAGGGCCTGCTCATCGCCGGTACTATGACCGGACTTTACTATTCACTGAACGACGGCGATCAATGGCAACCGCTAAAAGGCGATTTCCCCAGCGTGCCGGTGTTCGATATCAAATTCGTGCCGGCGACCCACTCGCTTGCCGTCGCGACGCACGGACGTGGATTGTTTGTGCTGGACAATCTGCGGCCACTTGAAGAATGGGCAGGCGAAATTGCCGACAAGGATTTTCATCTTTTCAGTTCTCAGTCGGGTACGCTTTACAACCATTGGTCAGGAGATGAAGGCCAGCAATGGACTTACGCAGCGCCTAATGCGCCTGAAGGTGTGGTGTTCAGTTATTACCTCAAAACCGCGATCAAATCGAAGGACAAGCACAAAGGCCCAGTAAAGATCGTCATTACCGATCCACAGGGGCATACCGTCAATACGCTGCGTGCACCGGGTGAAGCCGGGTTGAATGAGTTCGTATGGGACATGGATTACGCGGGTTCCACGGCAATTAACTTCATCAAGGGCGCTGGCGGCGAACAGGAACGCGGTGGCCCACAGGTGTTGCCGGGAAGCTACACAGCCACAGTTACAGCCGATGGCCATACGCAATCTCAGAACGTAGCCGTGCGGTTCGACCCGAATGTGGAGGTCAACCACACGGATTACCGTGATCAGCTATTGATGGCCCTGAGTCTGCGCAACCAGTTGAGTACTGTGAACGAAATGCTGAATCGGCTAACAGCTTGGCAGGATCAACTCAATACTCTGAATGGCAAGCTCAAACAATCGGACCAGCCGAAAGACTATGCCGCTGTGCTGAGCGATGCCAAGATACTGAATGACAAGATGAAAGCGCTCAAGGATGCACTCTGGAATCCGGATATCCAGCACGATGTGGACGAGGATTTTCTCAAGACACTACCGCGCTTCCACGGCGAAGTGCAATGGAATGGGTTTTTCCTGGGCGGCTACGCGCAGGCACCAAGCGCGTTTTTTAAAGATAAGGTGGCGGAACTGCACGGCCAGCTTCAGGTCTACCTCGACCGCTTCAATCAATTGTTGGCACAGGATTTACCCGCGTTCAACAAGGCGGCTTTTGCGGCCGGCGCACCTACTTTGCTGATGGGCAAGCAGGTCGTGTATGAAACTCCACATCTGCCTAAGTGATCAAGAGCCAATCAAGTAATGGTCGCAGATGCTTCTTTCATGACAAGTGAAAATAAACCTGGCCGGGAAACGATCATTTTGGATATTGCAGCCATCCGTCGCAGGATCCGCGACGTTCCGGGTTTCCCCAAACCCGGTGTAGTCTTCAGGGACATTACACCCCTGCTTGCCGATGCGGAAAGTTTCCGCTGGGTTATTGATCGGCTGGCAGAACGGATTGGCAAACACCATGCCGATGCTATTGTCGCCATTGAAGCCCGCGGGTTCATTTTTGGGTCCGCGCTGGCGGCTACTCTGAGGTTGCCGTTGCATTTGGTACGTAAACCCGGGAAGTTGCCGCACCGCACCATCAGCATTCAATATCAACTGGAATATGGCTCTGACGCACTCGAAGTCCACAAAGACGCTTTTATCCCGGGCAAGCGTTACGCCATCGTTGATGATTTGATGGCTACTGGCGGGACCGCGGCGGCTGCGGTCGCATTGATAGAATCATGTCGTGCCGAAGTGGCTTGCTGCGCGTTCCTGATTGAGCTGGCTTTCTTGAACGGCCGCAGCAGACTCACGCGCTGCCCAGTAGAGAGTTTGTTGGTATATGAGACCGAGTAATGCCTGAATGTATGTACGGCGCACGAAACCTCTAGTGGTTTCGGTGAACGATATAACGTGCCATCCAGCGCAAAGGCTCGGCTGCCGGGCCAAACGCTTCCAGTGCGGTCAGTGCTCCAACATATAATTCGTCTGCTCGCAGTTTGGCCTGGTTCAGGCCCAGCAAGGCTGGATACGTGGCTTTGTCATGGACAGCGTCAGCGCCGTGGGTTTTGCCGGTGAGTGCGCTGTCGCCTTCCACATCCAGCACGTCGTCCCGGATCTGAAAGGCCAAACCGATACTATCGCCGAAGCGATCGAGAGCTGCGCGCAGCTTTGCATCAAGGTCAGTGCGGACGCAGCAGGGCATCAGCACGCTCGCGCAGATCAATCGGCCGGTCTTGTGACGATCCATCTCCTCGAGTTCAGCGGCAGTTAGATGTTTTTCCTCGGAGGCTAAATCAATGGCCTGGCCGCCGGTCATGCCCCTCGACCCGGTGGCTGCCGCGAGTACCGCCAGCATATCCAGGCGGCTTGCAACGTGTCTGGTCTTTGTATTTGCCAATACTTCAAATGCCAGAGTTTGCAAGGCGTCACCGGCTAGGATGGCATTCGCTATGCCGAATACCTTGTGGGTGGATGGGCGGCCTCGCCGCAGCGCATCATCGTCCATGGCCGGCAAGTCATCGTGGATCAGTGAAAACGCATGAATGAATTCGACCGCGCAAGCCGCGTCATCAAGTTCCGCCGGCTCGATCTCCAATAGTTCGCCGGTGGCGTAGCACAATAGCGAACGGATGCGTTTGCCGCCACCCAGAACTGCGTAGCGCATCGCCTGATGCAGGATTGCCGGCTTTTCATCTGCAAGCGGCAGTCGCGCTTCCAGCGCGTGTTCTATGTGCGTGAGATAATCGGCGAGCCGGTCTGCAAAACTCATGCCGGACCGCCGCGTCGAATCTTCCAGGATTTGGACATACCACTGGAGCCTATAGAAAGAACTGCATATTTGTCAAAGCGGTGTATTGATATATCTGGTTGCGATATTCCTTAAGTTTCTGTTTTTATTGAGAATTCAATGTTGATGTCTACGTAATACCGCCGGTTTCTGTTATAGTTGAAGTCAGACAGGGAATTGTCGCGGCGATGAGACGACGAGGTGGCTAGATGAACAAGAACGTTGCTACTCACGCATCCGCAGACGAAGCACTGGGCTATCAGGATCGGATTTTGCTTGGTGTGTCCAGAACATTCGCTTTGACGATCCCGCAATTGCCTGTGGCCCTGCGCATAGTCGTCGCCAACGCATATCTGTTGTGCCGAATCGCCGACACCATCGAAGATGAGCCGGCGCTTTCGGCTGCCGAAAAGCAATACTTTCACACTCTGTTCGTACAGGTTGTCAGCGGTACCGGTGATGCAGAACAATTCTCGCGCGAGCTGGCGCCCTTACTCAAGGGAGTATCGCTGCCTGCGGAGCAAGAACTGGTCGGCAACACACCGGTGGTGCTTCGCATGACGCAAAGTTTCAATCCGCGCCAGCGCGCCACCCTGATACGCTGCATCAGCATCATGTGCGAGGGTATGCCACGCTATGAACGCAACGCCAGCGTCAACGGCCTCACTGATTTGCGTGAATTGGACCGGTATTGCTACTTTGTCGCGGGCATCGTAGGCGAAACCCTCACCGAATTATTCTGCGATTATTCTCCGGAGATTGCGCGGCAGCGCGAAGTCATGACCGGTCTCGGTGTGTCCTTCGGGCAGGGACTACAGATGACCAATATCCTGAAGGATTTCTGGGAAGACCATGATCGAGGGGTCTGCTGGTTGCCACGTGACATTTTCGCGCGTGTTGGGGTTAAGCTTGGAGAGGTGCGGCG
>JBOIBD010000180.1:0-4780 GCA_050739415.1 Gammaproteobacteria bacterium
CTTGAAATCATGGTGCTCGGTTGGATAGAACATCACATCGAAGTTCGGATTACGCAGTTCCTGGAGTTTTTGCACCATGTGCACCGTGTCTATGAAGAACACGTTGTCATCCTCCATGCCTTGCAGAATCAGCAGATGGTTTTTCAGCTGACCGGCATAGTTGATGGGTGAGCTGTTGTAATAGGCTTCCGGATCAATGCTGGGCTGATTGAGGATGTCGGCTGTATAGAAATCGTTGTAATCCGCCCAATCGCCCACTGGCCGTAACGCTGCGCCGGCCACGAACAGGTCCGGACGACGGAACATCATCATGTAGGTCATGAAGCCGCCGTAGGAGCCGCCGTACACGCCGAGTTTTTTCGAATCTACATGCCAGTCACTCTCCAGCCAGTGCACCCCATCCTCGATGTCCTGCACTTCGGGGTGACCCATGTTCTGATAGATGGCCGTGCGCCAGTCGCGGCCATACCCGGCAGAGCCGCGGTAATCCATGTCCAGCACCAGATAACCATGCTGGGTCAGGAAGGTTTGGAACATCAGTTCGTGAAAGTAAAAGGACCAGCCCTGGTGTGCATCCTGCAAATAACCGGCGCCGTGGATGAATACCACTGCCGGCCAGGATTTCGCCGGTGTGTAGTCACGCGGTACGTACAGACGCGCATAAATAGGCTGTTTAACATGCGTGGATGGCACCTGCACGATCTGCGGTGCCACCCAGTTGATGGAAGTGAAAGCACTGGACACGGTATGCGTCAGTTGTTTCGCTGTGCCATCGGGATGCGCGTCCACCAGCCAGACTTCCGGCGGCCGGGTCGTAG
Source organism: Gammaproteobacteria bacterium (assembly GCA_050739415.1). GTDB lineage: Bacteria > Pseudomonadota > Gammaproteobacteria > Natronospirales > REEB76 > REEB76. The sequence goes on from JBOIBD010000180.1 coordinate 819, forward strand.
TCGAGTGATACACCAGCAGCTTGTTTTCGTCGGGAGATAGCGCGTAACTCATGCCGCCTTCCTCCAGCGCCGAAGGCTGCGAGCCGTTCACGCCACCCAGATTGGTGACTGCCTGCATGACGCCATCACGGATATTGATTCGGTAGATTTCATAAATGCCTGGCGCCTTGCGGTTCGCCACGGCATAGATGTAACGATCATCGCGCGTGAGGATGGGATCCGAGGTCTCGAACATACCGGTGGTAAGCTGGCGCGCGGTTTTTGCATGGATGTCTTTGAGATAAAGCTGCGAGTAGCCCGTGGCCTCGGAGAGATACCAGAGGGTGTGGTTGTCGTGCAGCCATCCGAAGTCGTTGAAACTCCAGTTGATCCAGGCCGGGTCCGTGAGCCGGTTTTGTGTCACCAGTGACTTGTTGACGAAGTCCAGTGTGGCGATCCAGCGGTCTTTGTTGTCGTTGGCCCGGAATTCGAACGCCAAGTGTTTGCCGTTGTCGCTCCAGGCGAGGCCCCACACGGACATGGGCCTGATAGACGGCGCTTTCACGGAAGCTTCCGCAGTCTTGCGCTCGATGTCGTGATTCACATCCCAGTTGACCGCTGATTTGCGCAAGGCCACAAGCGGGTCATCCGTAATGCCTGGCAACTGGCTCAAGTCCAGCGGAAAAGACGTGTGTGTTTTGAGATCCAGCACCAGCACCGATTGCGGCGGCGGCGGATTCAAGCCCACGTAGGTGTGGCGTTTCAACATCTGCACATAACCCGATGGCGTGATCCATTCCGGCATCATGCCCGGTGCGCCCCGATCGTAGTCCTTGGGTATGGTCACCAGCACCAGCCAGCGGCCATCGGGTGACAGTGAGCTGCCTCGGACGCTGATCTTGTCGCCCAGATACCAGGGTGCTGGTACGCGCGTGCGGTCGGCGCTAGTCTGCGCCGCTTGCTGTTCTTGCGCCGCTGTTTCGTTACTTTGTTGCCTGCTCAGAAAATCAAATAGCCGCGGTTGTTCAGCTTGCAGGTAATTCTGCGGCGGTTTGGCTTTCGCTGGATCATCCGTCAAGAGGATGTCGGCGGCCAGTGCCGTGAGTCCGCTGCGCAGATCGTAAATGTAAATGTCGTTGCCTTCATGCCACTGCATCTGTTCGCCGTTGGCCATGAAAGCGGCGTCGCTTTTGGGCGCAATGTCGCGGGTGAGTTGGCGCAGTGCTCCACTGGCAAGTGTGCGCACGAATACGTTGTTGTCGCGTACGAATACCTTGAGAGTATGCGCTGGATTAAAACTGTCGCCGGGTGCCGACACGCTGCCGAGTTCCTTGTCAGGAACTTTGTGCACCGCATCGCTATTGATAGCCACCGCGTACAGATCGCGTAGCGGGCTGTCGTTGCGCTTCTGCCAGTAGTAGATGTGACGGCTGTCGTAGCCCCAATACGCACGTTCCGGCGGATTACCGATCCAGTCCGGATTCGCCATGATTTGTTCCAGCGTGACGCCGGAGGCACCGGATGTGACGGCCGGCGCGGGTTGGGCCAGGAGCGCCGGTGAAGCCAGCAGTAATCCCAGGAACAGGCAAGCGATGCGTTGAATCATGGAACACCTCATCAGTAGAGCCCTCACCCCAACCCTCTCCCGGAGGGAGAGTGAGCTATAGTTCAAGAGCAGTTAGATCGAAGCCAGAGCATGATCGAGATCGGCAATCAGGTCATCGGCATGTTCCACACCCACGGATACACGCAGCAGATTCCGTGGTGTCTTGGTGTCCGGCCCTTCCATGGAAGCGCGATGTTCGATCAGGCTTTCCACGCCGCCCAGGCTGGTGGCACGGGTAAATAGTTTCATATTGGCGACGGTGCGCATGGCAGCCGGTTCGCCGCCGTGCAGCGTGAAGGATAGCATGGCGCCGAAGCCGCGCATCTGGCGTTTTGCAAGTGCATGGCCGGGATGGGTTTCGAGGCCGGGATAGAACACGTTTTCAACGGCTTTGTGTTTCGACAGAAATTGTGTGATCGCCAGCGCGTTTTGCGATTGGGCGCGGATGCGCAGCGGCAGGGTCATGGCACCGCGCAGCAGAAGCCAGCAATCGAACGGTGAAGGCACTGCTCCGGCTTCGGACTGCAAGAAGCGGATGCGCTCGGCGAGCGCGTTGTTCTGCCGCGCCACAATGACGCCGCCCATCACATCACTGTGACCACCGAGATATTTCGTAGTGCTGTGCATGACGAAATCCAAACCGTATTCGAACGGCTGCTGCAGCACGGGTGTCGCGAAGGTGTTGTCACATACCGTAAGTACTTTCTTTTGGCGTGCTATCTCGGTGATGGCAGCGAGATCCGTGATCTTGAGCAGCGGGTTGGAAGGTGTTTCCACCCATATGATTTTCGTCGCAGGTGTGATCTCTGAGCGCACCGCGTCGAGCCGGGTGGTGTCCACGAAACTCACCTTGAGCTGCCACGGCTGCATGATTTCGCGCAGCAGCCGCATCACGCCATGGTAGGCATCCTGGCTGCAGATCACGTGATCGCCCGGCGCGAGCGCCTGGAACACGGCGCTGGCCGCGGCCACGCCCGAGGCAAACGCCATGGCGGTAACGCCACCCTCCAGGGCCGCGAGACAGGTTTCCAGTCGTGCACGGTTCGGATTGGTCACGCGCGCGTAACTGTAACCGTGAGGATAGCTGCCGTCCGCGTCGCGGGCAAACGTGGTGGACAGATGAATCGGGGGGCTCACGGCGGAGGTAGCCATGTCCGGTGCGTGGCCGGCATGGACGCTGACAGTTTCAATATGGGCAGGCGGGGTTTTCATTGCAGACTCCGGAAATGGCGGTAATAGGATGCCATGAAATGCGATTTGTTCCGTCGTTTAGAAGCTCCTTCTCCCCTTGTGGGAGAAGGTGGGGATGAGGGGAGTAATCTTTGCGGGCTGCGGCCGCTGATTCTGGAATGCGGTTGCTGCCCAGCCGCGCCGCTAAAGCGGCACGTCGTTCACCGCATGCGGCTCACCCGCACCCGCGGGCGGTGCACTTTCCTGTTTACTCGGCCCATCCCTGGGCCTCGCCCTGCGGGCCCGCCTCCGGCGGTTCAAATTTATTCCAGAGAAATTTGTCAGCGAAAGTGCCCAAAGCCATTCCCCCGAAGAGCGGGCCGCGCAAAGCGCGGCTACCCTGCGCGCTTCGCTCGCGGCGGAGTCCCGCCGACAGGCCTTCCTTGGCCTGACGGCGGGAGCGCGGACATCCTGTCCGCGCCCCTGTGGGCTAAGCTTGCTCGCTGCAGTGCTCGGCTCGCTCTACGGGTTATCGAAGAACAAGACGTCGGTATTGAGCGTCCCTTTCTCTTTAATACCCGTGGATAACGCCGAGCATCGCAGCATCCGGAGGGATAGCCCGCCGCAGGCGGGACGAAGCCATGGATGGCGAGTCCGCGCGACCGGCACAGGGAGGTGTCGTGAGCGCGGCCTCGAGGGTGAGTCGCATACGACTCACGCCCAGCCATGGATGGCTGGGCCGGTAAGCTCACCATGGAAGGTTCGATGCTTTCTTAGGCAAGCGCGAAATCCCCGGGGGAATGGTTTTGGTGACTTTTGTCGAAACAAAAGTCACCTGCCGCGCGGGCGCGGAAGCCCGCATTCAATTTCTTGGATACGTACGCACGACAGCACTAGTGCAGGAACCCCGCATTAAAACACTGCTACACTCACGAAGGACCAAAAAGGAGTCCACCATGTTCATGCAAATCAACTACGCGGCGGTAGTAGTCGCCGGGGTCGGCGGTTTCATCGTCGGCGCCGTGTGGTATCTGCCGTTCACGTTCGGGCCACTATGGCTCAAGGCGAATCCCCACGTGATCGAGGATCTGGAATCGGGCGGCCGCTGGCAGCGCTATGTGGTCGCGCTGGTTTGCTGCATCGTGCAGGCTTGGGTGCTGGCCCTGGTGCTTGCGTTTGGTGGTAAAGGCGATCTCGAGGTTGCATT
>JBOIBD010000181.1:0-4694 GCA_050739415.1 Gammaproteobacteria bacterium
GCTGATCTTTGTGGCATTGATCTCGATCAACACCCGCGGGGGAACCAGCCCATACAGTCTCGACTACTACATCGAGAAGCGCTGGCCGCGCTGGCGCCGCATCGCCGAGTGGAGCTCCGACACACAATTGCGTATGGCGCAGCCTATATCATGGCGGGTGCAAGGGCCCGCGCTAGCCGGCATCATCATTTTAGTGATACTCCTGCTTCTGGGGCTTCATAGTGCGTTAAACGTGAAGTCACCGTCGCCAGACGCCGCCGCCGCCGCGGTTTCGCCGCTCTCTCTCGCTTCTGCCGGACCCATTACCGCGCCTTACGATGCGCGCTTGCCACCGCTGATTGGCACGGGTGACAGTGTCAATGTCCATCTGGTGGTTTCGGATGACGACGTCACCATTGCCAATGGGGTCAAATATCAGGCGTGGACCTATAACGGTACTGTGCCCGGTCCGATCATTCATGTGCGTCAAGGGCAGACGGTCAACGTAACTCTTACCAACCACGGCATGATGGAGCACTCCATCGATTTTCATGCGGCTCAGACTCAGCCCAACTTGAATTACGTGGACATACAGCCGGGCAAGTCGCTCAAGTTTTCTTTTGTGGCAGACGTCCCCGGAGCGTTCATCTACCACTGCGAAACGCAGCCCATCCTGCTGCATGTCGCGAACGGCATGTACGGTGTCATGATCGTGGATCCAAAGACGCCACTGCCACCGGCCGCCGAGAGTTACGTAATCGAACAAAGCGAGTGGTACACGCAGCAGGTGTCTGGCGATCTGATGGGTCCGAACTACGAGAAAATGCTTGCCGAACGCCCCGATGAAGTCGTCTTCAACGGCATAGCTTTCCAGTACCGCGACCATCCGTTGTTGGTTACCGCGGGTAAGCGTGTGCGTCTTTATTTTGTCGATGCCGGCCCGAATCTGTGGACTTCGTTTCACGTCATCGGCTCCATGTTTGACAAGGTCTATCCGGATGGCGATGCCGCGCACGCGCTGAGCGATGTTTCCACCTATACCGTAGGGCCGGGAGCCGGCGCTATATTTGATCTGGTGATCCCGAAGCCAGGTAAATATGCCTTTGTGGATCACGACATGGCGCACGCGATGATCGGAGCGATAGGCGTACTTGAAGTGCGCAGTAGCGACGCTTCACCGACTGAAGCTCAAGCCTCCGCACCGCCGCCTGCGGCCACCGTATCCGCGGCGGCGGCTGTCACAGCTCCCGTCCCATCAGGCCCATATCACTTCGATGCGGCCAAGGGCGCGTCGCTGTACACCGCCAACTGTGCGGCCTGTCATCAGGCAACGGGTCTTGGCATACCGGGTGCGTTTCCACCGCTCAAGGGTAATGCTGCAGTATTGGATCCCGATCCCAGCAAGCAGATCGATACCGTGCTAAATGGACTGCACGGTCAGAATGTCGGCGGCACCGTGTATGCGACCCCGATGCCGCCGTTCGGTAAGTTGTTGAACGATACTGAAATCACCGACATCATCAACCATGAGCGATCTTCTTGGGGTAACAAAGCCAAGCAGATTACGTCCAGCGAAGTGAAAACACGACGGGCTACCGATGCTGGCAGGGCTACGCCGAAGCCATAATAAACAACTATTCAGGCACCAGCCAGCGTATAGCATAACTGCCGATTCCCGGTGCTAAAGCATTTTTAAGAAAGCTTAAAGTGCTGACGATATTTTGTTCGCTCTGCCAGGGTGGATTGATGATCACCATGGCACAACCGTAAAAGCCGGGATTGCCCGTTGGAGCGATACGGAACTCCGCGAGCAGAATTTGGCGGATCCCTGACTGCGTCAGCTCGCGTTCAAAACGCTTCGCCACTGTGGCCTCTTTCAGTGGATACCAGAGCGCATAAATACCCGTGGGCCAACGCGCATAGGCATTCTTCAAGGCCGCAAGCATCTGTACAAATTCATCGGGTTTCTCAAACGACGGATCCATGAGCACCAAACCGCGCCGCTCGGCCGGCGGTGTCAACGCCGTAAGCATTTCGTAGCCGTCGCGCCTATGTACCGAAACACGCGGATCATTGCGAAAATGCTCACGTAAAAAACGTTCTTCCTGGGAATGCAGTTCCGCCAGTACCAAACGATCCTGAATACGCGCTAGGCTTGCGGCTATGGCCGGTGAACCGGGATAGAACCGCGGACACGCGCCGGCTGCAATGTCATGATTGATGTCAGCAACGATGTCGCACAGTTGCGTGACTGCCGCGGGTCCCCCTCGACGAGCCGGCCACAGGCGGCCAATACCGCCGGTAGCTTCATTGGTCCTGGACGCCGCTTCACTATTGAGATCGTAGATACCGGCGCCGGCGTGCGTATCGAAATAGCACCAAGGTGTGACCTTGCGCTTGAGCACATCCAACAACACCACCAGGAGGCTGTGTTTCATGATGTCGGCAAAATTGCCGGCGTGGTAGACATGACGGTAGTTCACAGCGGCGATGATGGCACAACTTGGTATGATGCGGCCTGCATGCGCACGCTCAAGAACCTCGACCCGTTGCACTGGCTGCTGATCGTACTCGGTGTGATCTATGCCTTCGCGCTGTTCAACCACGGTCCGGTACCGTCCATGGAACCGCGTTTCGCCGAAGCCGTTCGCGAGATGCTGGCGCGCGGCGAATGGCTGATCCCCATCAAGAACGGCATCCCGTACATCGAATATCCGCCACTGTATTTCTGGCTCGGCATCCTGGGCACACTTGCCGGTTTGCCGCTCATCGCCGCCATCCGTCTGCCGGGTTACGTCGGCTTCCTGCTGTGGGTGATATGGCTCGCGCGCCTGCAGAAAGACCTGTTCCCGCAATGGCCGCGCTGGCTGTTGCCGCTCACGGCCGCAGCACTGCCGGCGATTCTCTACAACTTCTTCACCGCCCAATCCGACAGCTTGCTGATCTTGGGCACACTCATCGCCATGACCGGTTTCGTGCGCCTGCGCACGGATCCCAAACGGCGCGGTTTTCCCTGGGAGCTGTGGTTGGGTGTGCTTTTGGCCACTGCCGCCAAGGGTCCAGTGGGACTCGCTATTACACTGCCGGTCATGGCCATCGAGGTAATTCTGGCTGCGTTCCTGAACATCCAGCCGGCCACGAGTGAAGGCCGCGATATCGGCGCGCGCATACGCTGGATAGCCAAGGAAGCTTGGCGCATGGCACCGTCGCGCGGCATCGCACTCGCGCTGCTCGGTATTATTCCTTGGTATATCGCGGCGGGATTCACAACCGGCTGGGAATTCGTGCGCGCGGTACTCATATATCAAAACTTCACGCGCTTCTTGACGGGTTTCGATCACCTGCAACCCTGGTGGATGTATTTCCAGAGCATCTGGGGTGACCTGGTGCCACTTTCCCTGTTGTTGCCGTTTGGCGTGTATTTCGGTTTCCGTTATATACGCGAATTCCGCTGGCGCGTACTACTTGTCTGGACACTCTTTACATTGCTCTTCTTCACAATCTCGGCGTCAAAACAGAGCAAATATATACTGCCAGCGGCACCGGCCATGGCGATACTTGCCCTCGCCGCCGTAGAACCACTTTTCAGGTCGGATAATCTTCACCGGCTAGTGCGGCGGATACTGGTTGGCATTGCGGTTGCGGTGCTGATTGTATTTGCCGGCGGCGTGTTTATATGGCTGCCACTGCACCAGAATCGTATCGGCGGTTTCGCCGGCTACGAGCAGATCAAGGCGGCGGTGGCAAAAGCCCCAGGCACGATTGTCAGTTTCCAGTGGCCCCGGCCCATGACGTTGTATGTGCTGGGCGCGCCCATGCCGTACGTGCGTTCCAGCCGGCAACTCTACGAAGAAATCCATAATGGCCAGATCAAACCCGGTGATTACATTCTCGTGAACACCAAGTATCTGCCGGACGGCGGCCAACCGGATGACATGAAGTTACTACCACCACCACAAGCACCGAACTTCCAAGAAGTACTGCACGTGACGGCCGAAGACCCCATGGTGCTTTATCGGCTACTCCCGACCGCCGTGGCGATGCCGATGCCGGTCACACCCGTGCCGCCGCCTTGGCATTGGTGGGAACAATTTGACACCGATTAAGGATGCAAAACGAAGCTCTGCCTCTGTATATGGATCGCCTCAACTCTTCTCACTGTCCGGCGTCGGTAATTTTTTCCGTCTGTAACCAAAATGTGTAGTTACCAGGATCACGCCGGCCAGGATCACCAGCATGCCGAACAAACGCAGTTTGGTCACAGTTTCACCCAGCACCACCCAACCCAGCACCAGTGCGATGGCTGGATTCACATACGCGGTGGTGCCGAGTTTGTCAGGCGTAGTGTGATTGATGAGCCATACATACGTCGAGTAGGCAAGGCAAGAACCGAATACGGTGAGATAGACGAGCGCGCCGACGCCACGTACGCTCCAGCGCCAATGTGCCGGCTCACCAATGGCGACTCCCAGAATCACCAGCCATAGACCGCCGGTGAACAGTAACATGGCGGATAGCATCAGTGGCGACACGCTGACTTTGAAACTGCGCCCGTAAATCACGCCCGCGCCCCAGCAGACAGTGGACAGCAGAATCACCAACTGCGCACCAAGATGTTCGAAGGAAAAATAGTTACCCGGCAAGAGCATGAGAATGGCGCCGGCAAAACCCAGCACCAATCCGATTTTCGCGCGCAGTGACAGCGGATAGCCTTT